>NZ_JBEONZ010000015.1:0-82943 GCF_040308705.1 Pseudoalteromonas sp. 19-MNA-CIBAN-0066 | reverse complement strand
GGGCATTAGCTCAGTTGGTAGAGCAGTTGACTTTTAATCAATTGGTCGATGGTTCAAATCCATCATGCCCCACCATTTTTAGACAATCCCTTCTTAATAGCGTCTTTTTAAAACTTCAACTTTTTATTTATAAACACCTTGAGCAGATAGCTGTTATTTAGCTTTATATTCTCGTATAATTCATCGTAATTAATGCAATATAGATGAAGTGGTCGAGAACATGAGTCTAGCTCAAACTATTATGCCTGAAGGCTATATTTTCCCTCCTAAGCCAGCACCGTTAACACAAAACGAACAAGGCGAATACAAAGCACGTATAAAGCAACTACTGCAAGAAAAAAATGCCGTATTAGTTGCCCATTACTATACCGATCCTGAAATACAAGCACTAGCCGAAGAAACCGGCGGCTGCGTTGCCGACTCGCTAGAAATGGCGCGTTTTGGTACACGCCACGATGCCGACATGATCATTGTAGCGGGTGTGCGTTTTATGGGTGAAACCGCAAAAATATTAACGCCTAACAAAACCGTGGTTATGCCAACGCTCGAAGCGACTTGTTCGTTAGACATAGGTTGCCCGGTAGATGAATTCTCAGCGTTTTGCGATCAGCACCCCGACCGCACAGTAGTAGTGTATGCAAATACTTCTACCGCAGTAAAAGCGCGTGCAGATTGGATTGTAACCTCATCGTGTGCACTGGAAATTGTTGAGCACTTAGATGAACTAGGTGAAAAAATAATTTGGGGCCCAGACAAGCACCTAGGTAGCTATATTCAAAAGAATACCGGAGCTGATATGATCATGTGGAATGGTGCATGTATCGTTCATGACGAGTTTAAAACTAAAGCTCTAAAAGACATGAAAGCGCTGCACCCAGATGCGGGCGTACTCGTACACCCAGAGTCGCCAGAGGAAATTGTTGCCCTTGCTGATGCAGTTGGTTCAACCAGCCAGTTAATAAAAGCAGCGCAAACAATGAGCAACAAAAAGTTTATTGTAGCAACTGACCGCGGTATTTTTTATAAAATGCAGCAACTATGCCCAGACAAAGAATTCTTCGCTGCTCCAACAGCCGGTGAAGGCGCTTCATGTAAAACATGTGCGCATTGCCCTTGGATGGCAATGAACGGCTTAAAAGCGATTGAAGAAGCTCTGATAGACCCCAAAGGTAAAGAAGTGTTTGTTGACATGGACTTACGCGAAGGCGCACTTAAATCACTTAACCGCATGCTTGATTTTACCGCCACAATGGCAAAGTAAAGTTAACGAATATAAAAACGCACGTTAAGTTAACGCTTAAAAAACGGTTATGCCACCCGCATAGCCGTTTTTTGTGCACAGCATAAAAAATATGAATGATAAGTGAGCAGTTAAAAGCTCAAAACTAAAAATGCCTTGCACCTATGGCGGCTATTTCATACTATAGCGCGCTTGTTGCACTACCTAGTATGTAGCAACGCCGTGGAGGGATGGCTGAGTGGCTGAAGGCGCACGCCTGGAAAGTGTGTTTAGGTTAATCCCTAACGAGGGTTCGAATCCCTCTCCCTCCACCATTATTCAATATTAGGACGTCTTATGACGTCCTTTTTGTGCCTGTAATAAAATTATATATGTTATTAAAAGCCAGTGGGTTAATCCAACTGACTTTTTAGTTTTATTATTTAACCGTAGTTAATACAATTAACGGCGTACGTCTTTTGGTGCGCCGCCTTCAGGCCAGTCGTTTGCTTTAGCGGCAAATGCTGGGCGTGCTAGGTGGCTAAAGTAAAATGCAATATCAACGGCTTCTTTGTCAGTTAAAATACCTTCTTGGCCAAGTGGCATGTTGCCTTTTATAAATGCAGCTGCGGTATAAGTACGTGCCATACCTGCGCCGTCGTTAAATGAGTTATCGCCTGCTACTGCTGGGAACATATAAGTGCCACTAGGGTATAAACCTTTGGCGTCCATTTGATGGCAGCTTGCACAGTGCTGCGCATACAGTGTTTTGCCATTTTCTGCGTTTGGCTCTAGGTCTTTGTTAATTGCTATAAAACCATTATTACTTTTTAAGTCATCTTTCGTTTTTATATCTTGCGATAAAAAGTTCATGTAGCTGACCATAGCTTGCATTTGTGTAGAGTCGGTTATTAATGGTTGGCCGTTCATTGAGCGTTGAAAACAGCCATTAATACGATCTTCAATAGTGTTTATTTTAGCATTACGGCTACGAAACTTAGGATAAACCACGTTCATACCTACATAAGGGGCTGCGTTAGCTACGCGGCCTTCGTTTAGGTGGCAAGAACTACAGTTTAGTTTGTTATTAACGTTTTCGGGTAATTGGCGGTAGGTATCGATAACTAATAAACGCCCGTAACGAATTAAATCAGATTCAGGGCTATTGTCTAAATCGTTAATATTTGGCGTTGGTAAGGTGTTTGGGTGGCTTGCTGATAGGTTAGTAATTACTGGTGCATTGCTTAGCGCTTTTTGTATATCTGATTGTGGTTCGGCCGTTGCTTTTGTAGTAATGCTAGTTGCATTTTGGCTGGTTGCTTTTTCAACAGCAGTGGTTTTAGCGGTTGTTTGTTTAGCTGGTTCAGGTACTGGCTCAGAGCAAGCAAATAGCGCTAAGATAGCGCTTAAAATAGTAATGTGACGGAGTGTAAACATAATTTGACCCTAGGGTATAAAAGTGTGTGGATTATACGCCTGAAAAACCATTTTCCTATTGCTTTAAATCGGTTTGCCGACGTTATTTGGCTAAAAGTTAGCGATTAAAAAAACCATAATTTATTGTATTTAAAAATATAGTTAATAATTATTTAAAATGTATATTTTATTTTAATATTTAGGGCGTGTTGGTCATTAATAGTTACAATATTATGCTATTTAGCGGGCGATTTAATTGGACGGAAATTTATAGCTTAGTAATATAAAGCGAGGATTTAATAAGGGCCGCAATTGTAAAGGGGGTGTATAAAACAGTAAAACCATTATTTGAGCATGGCTTTACTGTTTTGAGGGAAAGTGCTTAATATTTTTTCTTTGGCATTTTTAATTGTGTATCAAACTCATCCGGAAACAGTATAGTGCCGTCGTCGTCTTCGGTTGGAAAAACGGCAATAAGTAAGTCGTCGTCTTCTAAGCCGGGTGTCCAGCGGTTTATCCAATCTTGTGTGGGAATAGCTTTAGGCGTACAACCTTCCCATTCGCCAGTGGCCCATGCTTGTGCAAACTCGCGAGTTGGCCATACGGGTACGCAGTCGTCATCTTCGTTGGTGAGCATAACGCAGCCATCGTCATCGTTTAAAATCCATACTTGTTTAAATTGCTGTGTGGTTTCAAACATAAAAGCGAGTCGTTTTTTGGCACCAAGGCCTAAAATTACGTCGTGTTGTTCTGTGTTATTTGCTGTTGTCATAATTTGCTTACTCTAAGTTTATGGCTTGGTATTAAGTGTAAGTATATCGAGTTATATGACAGTGTGGTGAAAAGTTATTATTTAATTTACCCTATATAGATCTAATTTACGGCTCTGTAAGTATAAGTTTTATTATTAATTTGAGCGTTCATTCAAAAATACCCTTGAATGTTTACCAAATGGCCGCATTTACACACCATACTTGCTATTTAGGTTGAGCATTTAGTGCTTAGCCATTCCCACACAAAGGATCCACAATGTCGATTGATTTACTTGCCCCGTATAAATTAAACAGCACAATTGAGCTTAAAAACCGCGTATTAATGGCGCCGTTAACGCGCAGTATGGCTGATGATAACCTAATGCCAACCCAAGCTATGGTTGACTACTACGCGCGCCGTGCAGATACAGGGTTAATTATTAGCGAAGCGACAATTATTCGCCCAGACGCGCAAGGCTATCCTAATACGCCGGGTTTATTTACTAGTGAGCAAATTCAGGGCTGGAAAAAAGTAACCGACGCAGTACATACCAATGGCGGCAAAATATTTGCCCAGCTTTGGCATGTTGGCCGTGTTGCTCACCCACACTTTTTTGATGGCGATGTACTTGCGCCATCAGCAATTGGTGTAGAAGGGACAGTTCCGCGCATGCGTGAGCTTACTTACATTACGCCAAAAGCGGCAACCACAGATGATATTAAAAGCTTAGTAGCCGATTACGCAAAAGCAGCCGAAAACGCAATAGAAGCAGGCTTCGATGGCATAGAAATTCACGGTGCTAACGGTTATTTAATTGATCAGTTTTTACATTATGCAGCAAATGAGCGCAATGATGAATACGGCCAAACGCCTGAGAACATGGCGCGTTTTGCGCTTGAAGTAACCGACGCAGTTATTGCTGTCGTTGGAAACGAACGTACCGCTATTCGTGTAACGCCGGGTGCTTATTTTAATATGACCGAGGATAGCCGCGACAAAGCCGTATTTGATTATTTGTTAGCTGAATTAGACACAAAAGATCTTGCTTACTTACATGGTGGAATTTTTGACGACAGCATGCGTTTTGACTCGCTTGAAGGCAAAAATACCTCTGAATTTTTACGCGCAGGCTACAAAGGTACGTTAGTAGGTGTGGGTAGCTATAGTTTTGAAACAGCAAAAGAGGCGATTAACGACGCTAAGTTTGACTTAATTGCCATTGGTCGCCCACTTATTGCAAACCCAGACTACATAAGCAAAATTAGTAATAATCAACCGCTGGTAGAATACAATGCCGATATGCTTAGCGAGCTGGTGTAACTATTAGTTTTATAATTATTTAAAACGATTTTTAAGACAACCCATAAGCTTACTTTTGGGTTGTCTTTTTTTGTACATATTCCTGCCATAAATTTCCCATATTTGTTTAATTTTTATGTAAATAAAGTTCATCCCCGTTGTCATATTTAAAACTCATACTGCTCCCGTTTTCATAATAATTAATTTTTAATAATTAAAACTAAACGGGACAACAATGTACGCTTTAAAAAACAAATCGCTTTTGAGTATGGCTATAGCCATGGCTGTATCAACATCTGTTTATGCAAACGACAAAACTATAGAAGAAATAACCGTAGTCGCTAAGCCTACCAGCTACGCTAACAACGTTATTGAGCCTGCAATGCTTGAGCAACAAAGTTCGGTAGCAAGTATATTGTCGGTGATTGATAATTTACCGGGTATTAGCATAAACGAAGGTGATGCATTTGGTGGTGACGACTGGTCTACCACAATTACAATGCGTGGTTTTAGTATAGACGGTAACCAACAGCAATTAGGGATGACAGTAGATGGCATACCCAATGGTGGCTCTAATTACGGTGGCGGCGCTAAAGCTAACCGTTACCTAGACAGCGAAAACCTGGCTACAGTTGAAGTAGGCCAAGGTACGTCTGATATTAAATCGGCATCGCTGGAAGCGCTAGGCGGTACATTTAATTTTGTAAGTAAAGATCCCAGTCTCGAAAAAGGCACTACGTTTGCCTATACATCGGGCAGCCACGACGCCTCGCGTTATTATATTAAGCACGAAACAGGCACTGTTTTTGATAATACCCAAGCATACGTAAGCTACTCGCAAACCGACACCAGCCGTTGGATTGGCTCGGGAAGTAATGGCGGTAAAGACAATCAACATGCTGAGCTTAAGTTTGTATCTAATTTTAACGATTTAACCCTAACCGGACGTTTATCTTACGACGATGTAAGCGAAACTAACTACAACAGCGTGAGTATTGAGCAATTTGAGCAAACCCCCAATTGGGATCAATTAACGTGGAACTGGACAGGGGTTCCGCACTTTGATCAAATGTTTGCTGAAGGTTGGGGGACGCTACGTAAAAACACCTTAGGTTATTTAAAATTTGAATATGCAATTTCGCCCACATCACTATTAACGATTAGCCCTTATTATCATAAAAACTCGGGGCGAGGGGATTGGATCCCACCTTATTTAACAACCCCGGTTGATGAAAACGGCGAGCCAACAACACAAGGCGGTACTAATGCTGGCTCGTATGGTTTTGCTGATAGCGAGGGTAACCCGCTTGCACCTAACCCAGGCTGTACAGCAAGCTTAAATTGGCCGTGGGAGTCGGGGCCTGGTTTAAATCCGGCCTGTTACGACGATACAGCAACGCCCGTTATGTCTTATCGTCATACTCATTACAAAAAAGATCGTTTAGGCGTAACCGCTAACTACCAAGCAACGTTTGGTGATCACGATATTGAGGCTGGTTTTTGGTATGAGCAAAGCGAGCGAGAAGAGTCGCGTGATTGGCACAAAGTAATTGATGCGCGTATTTTTCATCATTTTGAAAACACTCCTTACTGGACTCAGTACAAAAATACCTTTGATACAGATACGTTCAAATGGTACATCCAAGACTTTATTAACTTAGGCGATTTAACCTTAAATATTGGCGCTAAACAGTATTTAGTTGAGTTACAAAAGTACGACCACTTTGCTAACGAAAGCTCAGCTAAAGTAGACAGCGACTCTGATGTGTTATTTAGTGGCGGCGCGCTGTATCAGTTAAATAACGATACCGAATTATTTGCAAGTTACAGCGAAAACTTTGCTGCAATTAAAGACGGGGTGCTAGAGCGCGACAGTTCAACACTGACTGAAATAGAACCAGAAACAGCGAAAAACATTGATTTTGGGGTACGCTACCAAGCCGATAACTTAACGCTTAGCGCAACGGCCTACAGCGTTAAGTTTGATAACCGCATTACCTTTATTGCACCTGGCAGTGATTCAGGCGGAATTGACTACACTATTGGCACTAATGGCTCATACATAAATGTAGGGGGCATCGATTCTAAGGGGTTAGAGCTTTCTGCCAGTTATAGGCTCACACCAAGCTGGAGTGTTTATTCGTCGTATACCAATAGCAGCTCTGAATATTCATCTGATGATCCAAATGCATATGACTCGCAAGGTGTATTACTACAAGATAATGAGGGTAACACTGCAGCGCCAAGCTTTAAAAAAGGCGATAGCTTAATAGATACAGCAGAAGATTTATTGGTTGTATCTACCGATTACTTTAGTGACGGCTTTCGTGTTGGTTTGTCGGCTAAATACACCGGTGAGCGCTTAGGTGCATGGCAAGACGAAGGTACGCGAGCACGTAATAAAGTAGACGGCTACACGGTACTCGACTTTAATGCCGGCTACTCAACCGATGTAAATGCAGGGCCATTTGAAGCCATTGATCTCTCGTTTGTGGTTTATAACATAACCGATAAAAGCTACTTAGCAGGTGGTACAGGCAATGGGGAAACTTACTTTATTGGTGCGCCTCGTACAGCCGCGGTTACCTTTACTGCAGATTTTTAAGTCGTAATGTAAATTATTTTAAGCCCATTATTAATGGGCTTTTTGTTATAAAAATAGTCAGGTAACAAGATGAAAACGATTTTAAAAGTAAGTGTATTTAGTTTAATTGCCTTAGCGAGCGACTTTGCAGCGGCAGTACAAAAAACGCCATCAAACGTCGTGTTGGTAACGCTTGACGGTGTACGCTGGCAAGAGGTGTTTAGTGGTGCAGATAAAAGCCTGATTAATAATTCCAATTTTGTTAAAAAGCCAGAGCAGTTAAATACAGAGTTTTGGCATAACAGCCCGGCAAAACGCCAGCAACTGCTGATGCCATTTATTACTCAGGTTGTCGCTAAGCAAGGGGTAATAATGGGTAATAGAGCACAAGGCTCTAATATGTCGGTAAGTAACCCGTGGTATTTTTCGTATCCCGGTTATAACGAAATACTTAGCGGTGAGGTAGATGAAGGTATTAATAGCAACGATAAAATCCCTAACCCAAATCACACTATATTAGAGCGTTTGGAGCGCCAACCCGCGTTTAAAAATAACACCGCCTTATTTGGTAGCTGGGATGTATTTCCTTCAATACTTAATACTGAGCGCAGTAAGGTATATGTTAACGCCGGATTTATGCCAATTGAGGAGGATTTATTTGAAAATGCGCCACTTTTAAATGCCATGCAAAATGAAATTCCGAGCCCTTGGAGCAATGTACGATTAGACAGTTTTACTTATCGGTTTGCTAAGGCGTATATGTTAGCTAAAAAACCAAAATTATTAGTAATAAGTTTAGGAGAGACCGACGACTTTGCTCACGATGGTGATTACCACGCGTATTTAAAATCGGCAAAACAAAGTGATGCTTTTATAGCTGATTTATGGAATACCATTCAAACAACACCGGGTTATAAAAATAACACTACCCTCATTATTACCACAGATCATGGCCGTGGTAGTAACGCAAGCGACTGGCAGCATCACAGTTCAAAACGCGCCTTAGCAGCACTGCATTTAGGCGAAAATAAGTTTCCCGAGGGCATTATAGGCTCCGAACATATTTGGCTTGCCGCGATTGGCCCTGCAATAAAAGGCCAAGGCTTAGTTAAAACAACTACTGAGCTAAAACAAACGCAAATTGCCGCAACAGTGTTAAAGGCGCTTGGGCAAAATCCAAAGCAGATAAATTCGAATATGGCACCGGCGATTAATGAGATTGTAAAATGAAAATAATAACCGCGGTAGTATTAACCAACTTACTTGTAAGCTTTAGTGCTTTGAGTGCTCCCTCTAAAATATTATTTGGCTCGTGCGGGCATCAAGATAAAAGCATTCCTATATTCGATGCTATAAACAAAGAGCAGAGCGATTTATTTATATTTTTAGGTGACAATATTTATGGCGACACTAATAATATGAGCGTACTTGCTAATAAATATCAGCGTTTAGGGGCAAAGCCCGGTTTTAAAACACTAAAAGCACAAACGCCTATTATAGCCATGTGGGATGACCACGATTATGGCCAAAACGATGCAGGTAAAGAGTATCCGCATAAAGAAGAGTCGCGGCAAATTATGCTCGATTTTTGGCAAGAACCTGCAAACTCACCACGACGCACTCGCCCCGATGGTATTTATACCTCGTATACGTATGGTGAAGGTGAGCAAACTGTGCAGGTGATTATGCCAGATTTGCGCTGGAACCGAGATGCGTTAAACGCAGTAAGTAAGTTGGAGTACGACACTAAGCGCAAACTAAATAATCAAGGCCCGTATAGCCCAAGTCATGTTAAAGGCGCGTCAATGCTTGGTGAGGCGCAGTGGCAATGGCTTGAACAAGAGCTTAAAAAGCCCGCGGCTATAAAGCTAATTGCCTCAAGCTTACAGCTACTTCCCGATTTTACAGGGTGGGAGTCGTGGGCTAATTTCCCCGACGATCGAAAGCGTTTATTTACACTGATCAAAAAGCATAAAGTAAACGGCGTAGTTATTATTAGCGGCGATACCCACTGGGGCGAAATTTCACAGTATAAGCACAACCTTGACTACCCACTAATAGAAATGACCAGTTCTGGCCTAACCGAAAAATGGAAAAATGTAAGCCCTAACACACACCGAATAGGGGACTTTACCCACCAGGTTAATTACGGCGATTTAAGCATAGACTGGCAACAAGCCGACCCGTCAATTTCATTACAGCTCAAAGATATTGATGGTAAAGCAATAATGCAAAGTCAGTTTAAACTCTCAAGCATTAGCCCTTATTAGTTATCGCCCTTATAAAACGCACAGTAAATAGCATCACTACTGTGCGTATAAAATTTAACTAACCCGCTGATTTATTAAAGCCAATTTGCGCTAATCGCTACCCCTGTAATTGAAAATATCTTACACTCGTTTTATCTCAAGCAAGGACAGGTAAGTATGCTCAATATTATTCAATCAAACCGTATGGAAGCACTGCAAGCGCAGTTTCATCAGTTATTAAAAACCAACCCATTAGCAAGCCCATTCGACAAAGAAGTGGTACTGGTGCAGTCACCGGGTATGTCGCAGTGGCTAAAAATTGGTTTGAGCGAAAACTTAGGTGTAGCGGCGCAGGTGGATTTTCCGCTGCCTTCGAGCTTTATTTGGCAGTTGTATCAGCAACTTTTACCAAATGTACCTAAAGAGTCGGCGTTTAATAAACCCAACCTTGCATGGAAACTGTTTGCTATTTTACCAAGCTGTATTGATGAGCCGCTGTATTTACCGCTAAAAACCTATTTAGAGGGCGATATTGACGGCCAAAAAACCTTTGCCTTGTGTGAAAAAATAGCCGACGTGTACGACCAATATTTAATGTACCGCCCGCATTGGATAGCCACATGGGATAGCGGTACAGATGAACTTGATGATGTTGATGTAACCATTGCCCCGTGGCAACCTGATTTATGGCGACGCATTGTACAGTTAAGCCAAGAGCTTGGGCAAAGTCAGTTTCATCGCGCGAATATGCAAGGACAACTGCTGGCAGCGCTTGAGACAATGGACAACAGCTTATTACCACAACGCATTAGTTTATTTGGTATATCGGCCATTGCCAGCTCGCAGCTTGAAGTATTTACAGCGCTGAGTGAAAAAACCGAGGTGTTTTTATTCTTTTTTAATCCCAGTGAGCATTATTGGGGCGATATTATTGATGAAAAAACCGCCGCTAAAATAAGTGCAAAATACGCCAAAATGCCGCTGGTGGAAGCGCAGCAAAAAAAGCAAACTAATCCCGATGAAGAATACTACTTTATAGGCAACCCACTGCTATCCTCGTGGGGTAAATTAGGTCGCGACTACTTTGAGCAGCTAGTACAGCTAGACGCCCGTTGGATTGATGGCTTTATTGATGTGTTTGACGACACCTTACTTGGGCAAATACAAAGTGAAATTTATCAGCTAGCGTTTAAAGGTGAGTCACTGACCGATAACAAAGAGTGGTTTATAAACAACGAAGGTAAATTGCCTATAAGTGCAACCGACACCAGTATTACGCTAAGCGATTGCCATACACCGCTTCGAGAAGTTGAGCGCCTGCACGACTACTTACTTAATTTATTTAATCAAAACCCTGCGCTTACCCCCAAAGACATAATAGTAATGATGCCCGATGTAGGCACTTACAGCCCGTACATTGAAGCCGTTTTTGGTGGCGCACAAGGCAGCCGCTTTATTCCTTACGCACTTGCCGATTTAGCCATAGAGCAAGAAAAACCCGTACTTAGCTCATTTGCGAGTTTAGCTAATTTACCGTTTTCGCGCTTTGGTGTGTCGGATATTCTCGATTTATTACAAGTGACACAAATAGCCGAAAAATTTGGCCTGGAGGCACACGAGTACGAGCAAATTCAATATTGGCTGGAACGTGTTGGCGTTAAATGGGGTATAAATGCCGATCATAAAAGCAGCTTTGATTTACCCGCTATCGATTTAAATACCTGGCAACACGGGCTTAACCGTTTATTACTAGGTATTGCGATGCGCGACGAGCAATGCCCGTTTAACGGCATTTATAGCGCCGATGAAGTAGAAGGCATGGCGCTTGATACGCTTAATAAGCTAGTGCATTTTATTGATGTGCTACAAAGCTTTAAAGAGCAATTAACGCCCGACGATACGCTTACCAACAAAGCGCATGTTTTAAGCGAGTTGCTTAGTGCAATTTACGAGAGCGAAAGCGACGACAGCTGGGATTTATTGGTGCTGCAAAACGTGCTCGAAGAGTTACAAAAGCATCATAATAATGGCGACTACAGCAAAGCGGTATCGCAGCGTATTGTTAGTTACTTAATTAAACAAGGCATTCAAGAAAAAGGCGTAGGGCAGCGGTTTTTAGTGGGGCAAGTTAACTTTTGTACCCTAATGCCAATGCGCGCCGTGCCATTTAAAGTGGTGTGTATGCTGGGTTTGAATGATGCCGACTACCCGCGTAACGTACAGCCGATTGGTTTTGACTTAGTGCCTTATTCTAAAAAACAAAAAGGTGACCGATCACGTAAATTAGATGATCGTTACTTATTTTTAGAGGCGCTACTCAGTGCCCGCGATAACTTATACATGAGTTACATTGGTCGCTCGTGTTTTGACAACCAGCCGCGCATGCCATCAACCCTTGTGAGCGAGCTGCTAGAATATATTGGGCGTAGCTTTGCATTAAGCGACGACAGCGAAAAAACACTGCCAGAGTGTTTAATTAGCCAACAGCATTTACAGCCCTTTAATAGCCATTATTATTTAGCCAATGAGCAAGCAAACACTGTGCTGAGCAACCACAGCTATAATCCAATTTGGCTGCCAAGTGAGTCAATAACCCCACAAGTCGTGAGCGCGCTTAATGCAACACCGCCTGAGCAGTTAGAGCTCGATGTGTTTATTCGCAGTGTTTGCAACGCCCAAGAGAGTTTTTATCAACAAAGTTTAGGGTTGCGATTACCGCAATTTAACGAAGTAGTAAAAGACGAAGAGCCCTTTAGCCTAGATGCATTGCGCCGCTATTTTTACCTTGATGAAATACTCGAAGCCAACATTAATGAGCTGCCACTTAGTACAGAACAAATATTGCAACGCGGCGAACTACCACAAGCCAACGTAGGTAGCTTAATATTTGAGAGTATGCAGCACCGAGTAGACGCATTGGCAGGGCAAGTGAAAGAGCAAATTAAAGGGGGCAAAAGCGACCCTATAGAGGTAGCCCTTAAACTAGAAAACACTAAAATAGAAGGCTGGTTAAACCATATTTATTTGCAAAAACAAGTGTTTTATCGCAGCGCTAGTATAAAAGCGAAAGATTTAATTAAAGGCTTTATTTATCACCTAGTAGCGCAAAGTATGGAGCAACAAGTAGAAACGCTAATACTTGGGCTTGATAAACAAGTTACCTTTGCGCCAATAAGTAAAACCGATGCCGATGCATTGTTACTTGATTGGTTTGAGTTATACAAAGCACTGCGCAACGAGCCCGTGGCGTTTTTTCCGGTAAGTGGCTACGAGTACGTAAAAAACGGCGGCGATATAGCAAAAGCCATGAGTAAATTTAGCCCGCAATACATAGGGCGAGGCGAGGGCGAAAACCCCTATATTCGCTTAACGGTACAATCGCTTAACGATTGCCAAGACGAGTTTATACAGTGGAGCGATAAATTACTCGCCCCGTTATTTGCACACGCTAAGGAGAGTGACCATGCAAGCGCTTAATCCACTTACTATGCCACTAACAGGGCAAAGCTTAATTGAAGCCAGTGCCGGTACGGGTAAAACGTATACAATTACTGGCCTATATTTACGTTACTTATTGGGAATGCAAATAGCCGATGATGCAAACTCGCTATTAAATAAGCCGCTAAGCGTTGAGCAAATACTGGTGGTAACTTTTACCGATGCTGCCACGCAAGAAATTAAAGACCGCGTGCGTAATCGCATTATCACCGCGCGCGATGCACTTCTTGGGCAAGACCCAAGAGATGAGCTTATAGCAGGAGTTATAGCTGCCGTTGATGATAAACACCGCGCCTTTGATTTACTCGATGCAGCGGCTAAATCGATGGACGAAGCGGCTATTTTTACCATTCATGGCTTTTGTCAGCGCATGCTAAAACAACACGCGTTTGAGTCGGGTGTGGCGTTTAACTTAGAGTTTATTTTGGATGAGCGCGACATATTGCTCGAAACCATTAAAGATTTTTGGCGCGCCTTTGTATATCCACTCAATAAAGAAAAAACCGATGCTATTTTAGGCGTGTTTGCCGCGCCAGACGCTTTGTTTGGCAAAGTGTCGAGTATTTTAAATAAAGCGAATGCGCAAATAACCCCGCAAGTAAACTTAGATGATGTATGGCAAGCGCGTGACGAGTACATAATCCGTGTACCTGCATTTAAAAAAGCGGTATTAGAGCAAGAGTTTATAGCTGCGATTAAAGGCTCGGGCTTAAGTGGTTCTAAAACGCCAGGGCGCAAAGGCAGCCTTGCAGCACTTGAAGCCTTTTGTTTAGGCGGCGATTTGTTTTTTGAATTTGGTACTAGCAAGTATTCGTTTGAGGTATGGAGTAGTGAAAACTTAAGCGATATAAGTAACTATAAAAAAAATCAGCCGCTATTTACACATCCGCTATTAACTGAATTTGACCAACTTGCTGCACTTAATAACACCATAAACCAAGGGCTAGCAATTGCTGTAGTGCAGCATGCGGCAAAGTGGGTAAAAGCAGCCGTAATAAAGCGCAAGCAAGAGCAAAGCGTGATCACCCCAGATGATTTACTTAGCAATTTACACAGTGCATTAAATAACGAGCAAGGCAATGTACTTGCGCAAAAAATTGCCCAGTTGTTTCCGGTGGCTATGATAGATGAGTTTCAAGATACCGATCCGATTCAGTACGGTATTTTTAGTAAAATTTACCAGCAAGAGCACACTACACTGGCGATGATTGGCGATCCTAAACAGGCTATTTATGGTTTTAGGGGCGCAGATATTTTTACCTATATTGGTGCCAAAGAAGCGGTGCAAAAACAGCAGCAATTTACGCTAGGTACTAACTTTCGCTCTAGCAGCGATGTAGTAAGCAGCGTAAACAGCTTATTTGGTAAGCACGCTAACAGCTTTATTTATAACGATGCCATACCGTTTAATGCAGTAGCCGCTAAAGGTAAAAAAGCAGACGAATCGTTTTTGATTGACGGACAACCAGCCACTGCGTTTGAATTTTGTGTATTTAGCGACACCGCCGCAGATGAAAAAAACAAGCCGACTGGCAAAGCCATTGGGCAGCAGCATTTAGCCACCTTTTTTGCCAATAAAATAGTCACCTTACTAACGCAGGCCGAGCAAGGGCGTGCCTGTATTGGAGAAAAGCCAGTAAGCGCTGCAGATATTTGTATATTAGTGCGTGACCGTGTTGAGGCGCAAATAATGAAAAAGGCCTTAAGCACCGCTAAAATTGCCAGCGTGTATTTATCGCGCGAGAGTGTGTTTAGCCAAGAGCTTAGTCATCACTTACTTAATTTTTTAACTGCGTTACATGGCCAGTATGATGAGTCGCTATTACGTGGGGTGTTAGCAGGGCCGTTATTTTGTTTAAGCTATAACGAAATATATGCACTGGCAGATGACGAGGCGCAATGGCAAGAGCACTTAAACTTTTTTGCGCAGCTTAGCCATATTTGGAACAAGCAAGGCGCTATGGCAATGCTTGAGCGCTTAATGAGCCACAATCAACTTAGTGCTAAATGGCAAGGCCTAGGCTACAACGTTGAGCGTTGGCTTACCGACTTTAGGCACCTTGGCGAAATACTACAGCAAAAACAAATTGAGCTTGAGGGCACACTGCGTTTACTGCGCTGGTTTGCACAAAAGGTAAGCCAGCAAGATGGCGAAACAGTGCAAGTACGCCTAGAGAGCGACGCTAATTTAGTTAAAATAGTGACTATGCACGCCTCAAAAGGGCTTGAGTATCCGCTGGTATTTATGCCCTTTGCTAGTGGCTACCGCGAAACGAAAGAAGCGCTGTATCATAATAATGGCGCACTAATTTACGATTTAAGTAAAGGGGATGACGCACTGCAAAAAGCAGAGCAAGAGCGCCTTGCCGAAGATTTACGCTTACTGTATGTAGCACTCACTCGCGCGGTACACTTTTGTGCTATTGGTATGTATAACATTGGCCAAGGGCAAAGTAGCCGTTTGGCAATGCAAAGCAGTGCGCTGGGGCATGTGTTATTTGCAGGGCTTGAAATTACAATTAGTCAAATTTGGCGTAACCATTTAGCCGATTTTTGCAGCGAGCATACAGGTATGGATTATCAGCAATTCACCTCAGAGGATTTATTAGCCCAAGGTACTTTAAGCTTTAATAATAGCGCTGATGCTCAGCAAACATTGAGTATAAATAATGTAACAGCCAATATTGAGCGTAATTGGCGAGCAACCAGCTTTAGTGCGCTGAGCTTTAAAAAGCATATCGACCACCTAGCGCCTGGGCGCAGTGATGAAGATCATGAAAAAGATGAGTTTGCCGTACAAGAAGACGAAGCACCTTCTGTGTATAGCTTTCCTAAGGGGGCAAAACCGGGGAGTTGTTTACACGAAATTTTTGAGCAAATAGATTTTACTAGCCCAATAGAGCACCCAGTTAATAAAGAGCACAACTTAGCAGAAGTTATTAAACGCAGCCTAGAAAAGTACCATATTAGTGAACACTGGCAAGATATTACTGAGCAGTGGATATTAGACGTTCTTGCTTGCCCACTGAATGACGATAGCAATGCAAATATTAATACCTCAGGTAATGATACCTCAGCTAATAGCTCTTCAGTTAACAGTAATGGCCTGAGTTTAAGCCAACTAGCGCCAAGTGATTGCCTAGTAGAAATGGAGTTTAACTTACCGCTTAAAAGTTTAAGTGCGCCGCAGCTTAATGAAATTCTTATAAAACATTTTGGTTTTGAGCACAGTAAGCTCGAATTTAGCCATGTAAAAGGGCTGTTAAAAGGTTTTATCGATTTAATATTTTGCCACCAAGGTAAATATTATATTTTAGATTATAAATCTAATTACTTAGGTAGTAACGCTGCTGATTACGAGCACGATATGCTTGAGCAAGCCATGAGTAGCCACCAGTACCATTTACAGTATTTAATTTACACCGTAGCACTGCATCGTTTGCTAAAACAGCGTATAGCTGATTACTCAGTTGAAACTCATTTAGGCGGCGTGTATTACACCTTTTTACGCGGCATGCCAGCTGGGCAAGGTGTGTACTTTAAAAAGCTCACCACTGAGCAAGTGACTATTTTAGATGGTTTGTTTAGCCAAGGAGCCATGTTATGAGTGAACTAAATAATCAACCGGGCCTTTTTGATCAAGAGTTTGAACAAGGGTTAGATCAGGAACTTGAGCTAAATGAGCAAAACCCTACTTTAAGTACAGCAGTGCCTTTACTTACCTATTTACTTAGCGAAAACCGCATTCGCATTGTGGATGTAAAATTAGCTGAAATGCTCAGTAAAAGTAACAGCGATAGCGAAAATACGCACAATGAGATGTTTTATCTGGTGCTATTACTGTGTTTATCGCAGCAAAGCCAGCATAGTTGTTTAACCTTAAGCGAGGTTGATTGGAGTAACCCTTTTAATTTACGCCACAGCGATTTTAGTAAAGCACAGGGGAGCGTGCCAGATAAGCTAAGCCCGTTCAGTGAAGGGTTTAATTATGAGCAGGTGCTTAGCTATTTACAAAACCATACAAGCGTTGGAGCCAATAAACCACTGCAACTGTTTAACCAACGCCTTTACTTTGCGCGCCTTGCCGGATACGAGCAAACATTAGCGAGCCGCTTAATAACAATGAGCGAGCGTACACTTAATATAAATAATGAGTTATTAGCCGCGCTACTTAATGAGTATTTTACACCCGATGCAAACATTGCCACCGATTGGCAAAAAGTAGCCTGTGCTATTGCAGCCACCAAAGGTTTTAGTGTTATTACTGGCGGCCCAGGTACTGGTAAAACGACCACTGTGACTAAGTTACTCGCCATTTTACAGTCGCTTTATAAAACTGCGCCACTGAGTATTAAGCTGGTGGCACCTACAGGTAAAGCTGCAGCGCGTTTAAGCGAATCAATTTTAGGCGCTAAAGATAAGCTCACTAATATACCCGCTGATATTAAAACGTTAATCCCCGAAAGTGCACAAACTATTCACCGGTTATTAGGGGTAAAACCCTTTACCAATAAATTTAGGCACAATAAAGCGAATCCACTGCATTTAGATGTGTTGATTATAGATGAAGCCTCAATGGTCGACTTATCGCTGATGGCAAAACTAATTGAGGCATTACCTGCACATGCACGGTTAATTCTCTTAGGTGATAAAGATCAGCTGGCCTCGGTAGATACCGGCAGCGTAATGAGCGACTTATGCCAAGGGTTAGTACTGGGGCAAACACCTGGTTATTCACCTGCACGATGTGATGAGCTAAATAACTTATGCTTTAACGGCGAGGCTAAGTTAATAGCGCAAAGTAATAGCGCGTTTAAACTTGCCGATTGCATTGCATTTTTACAACACAGCTACCGCTTTGATGCACAAAGTGGTATTGGTCAACTTGCGTTAGCGGTAAATACCAATAACACAGGTGTTTTAAATTACGTTGAGCAAGAAAGTGTTGAGGGGCGTTTTAAGGATGTGATTTTAGATTACGACTTTATAGCTAAACCTATCGAAAAATTGGTTAAAAGCGCTGCAAGTAAATACACACATTACCTTAGTTTAATTGCTCAAGGTGCAAGCGTTGCAGAGGTGCATAAAGCCTTTGCAAGTTATCAGCTACTGGCCGCAGTACGTGAAGGTGATTACGGAGTTAATAGTTTAAATCAGCGTATTGAGCGCGTTTTACAACAACAAGGACTTATTACCCTAAGCCCGAATCAGCGTCATTATACCGGTATGCCAATAATGGTAAGCCAAAACGATTATCAGCTTAAGTTGTTTAATGGCGACATTGGTATTTTAATGCCCGATGAAAGCGGCCAGCTTAAAGCACTATTTATAGACGAGCAGGGGAATCAACGCGCGTTTTCACCAGCACGCTTACCTGCGCACGACAAAGTATATGTAATGACTATACATAAATCACAAGGATCAGAGTTTAGCTACACCGCCATGGTATTGCCGCCGCTAAAACAAGCCCGCATGGGGATAAATAGGCAGTTAGTGTATACCGGCATAACGCGTGCTAAAAATACCTTTGAGCTGGTGGCAGATAAAAAAGTATTGTTACTGGCAATGAATAAAAGTGTGTCTAGGGCATCTGGTTTATATGAGCGTTTAAAGCTTGAATGATTAAGCTTTTAGGTGGGTGCAATAAAAAGGGTTTGCCATGGCAAACCCTTTTTATATATAACCTTTAAGTTAGCTCAGATTAATAGTAACCACTTCTTTGCTGGCATCTTCATCTTGTAAGCTATTAATTGGCACTTTTGGAATATCTGGTTTGTCTAGGGCAATATCGCCACCATCAATTACTTCGCCAGTTTGCAAATTAGTAAAATCAAATAACTGGTTATCTGCTAAATGCGACGGTACAACGTTCTGTATAGCGGTAAAAATACTTTCTATACGACCTGGGTGCTCTGCGTCCCACTTAGCTAACATATCTTTTGTGTGTTTACGCTGTAGGTTTTCTTGCGAGCCACATAAGTTACACGGAATAATAGGGTAGCCCTGTACAAACGCATATTGGCTAATATCGCTTTCTTTACAGTATGCAAGTGGGCGAATAACCATATGTTCACCGTTATCGCTCATTAGCTTAGCTGGCATACTTTTAAGTTTGCCGCCGTAAAACATATTTAAAAATAGGGTTTCTATCATGTCATCGCGATGATGGCCAAGCGCAATTTTAGTTGCACCTAACTCTTTAGCAGTACGGTATAAAATACCCCGGCGCAGGCGCGAACAAAGTGAACAAGTCGTTTTACCTTCAGGAATAATATCGGTCACTATGCTGTAGGTGTCTTCTTCTACAATTTTGTATTCAACATTTAGTTTATCTAGATACTGGGGTAAAACGTGCTCAGGAAAGCCAGGTTGCTTTTGATCTAAGTTAACAACAAATAGCTCAAACTTAATCGGTGCTACACGTTTTAAGTGTTGCAGCATGTCGAGCATAGTGTAGCTATCTTACCCTTATGTGCAATACTTTTATTAAATTGAGCTTTAGCTTGATCTGAATGAGACAATTACGCCCCCTTATTAAACAATACGGCAAAGTTATTTGCTAAAAATAAAGGGGCGCATTATATACTTAAAATGCCCGGTAACAAAATTTAATCTTTTGCGAGTGGGCTTATATAACCATCGGGTTTGAGTGCCAATACATCGCAATCTAGGCTATCAATTACATGCTCTGCAGTATTGCCTACTAAGGCCGCGCTTAAACCAGTACGCCCTACAGTGCCAATAACCACCAACTCGCTGTTTAAACGTTTTGCTACATCGGGAATAACGTCCTCAGGCAAACCCTCTTCAATAAAGCACTGCTCAGGGGGTAAATTAAACTCATCAGCCAGTGCATTAGTAGATTGATGATGATGTTTTTTAACCGACTCGTTATAAATGCCAGGGTTAAACTCAGGTATTTCTATGGCAATATTAATTGGTGTAGCAGGGTAGGCGTTCACCAAGTTTAGTTGGGCGTTGGCCAGTTCTGCTAAAAATTGTGCGTCTTTAATAATACGTTTATTAAGCGCTAAGTGTTGCTCGTTTTCGCTCACTGCATTAACAGCCGCTAAAATGTTGCCATTTGCAGGCCATGCCATTTGTTTTACAAATAAAACCGGAGATGGACATTTTCGTACTAAATGCCAATCGGTTGGGGTGAAAATAACGGCTTTAAGTGTACTGTGTTGATGAGTGCCTTTAATAACAAGGTCAAAGCTTTGCTCAATAACGGTATTAATAATGGCTTCGTACGGGCGATTGTGCCAAACAACTTGTGTATCAATATTAACATTTTGATAAGGCGATACTAAATCTTTTAACCAAAGCTCGCGGTCGTTTAACACGGCTTTGCGCATAGCTTCGCGCTCATCGCCAGAGAGCATAGTGGTCATTTCATAAGAAAAGTCGTAAACCGTCATAAAGGCGGTAATACTCGCACCAGATTTTTTAGCTAAATCAATCGAACGAGCTAAACCGTGCTGGTCGTCTTTGGTGGGGTCAATAACCGCAAGAATGCGTTTAATCGTGTTCATGTGCAAGCTCCATTCACTTTACGGGTGTACCTTGAGTGTAACGTAAATAGAGCACAGTGAAAGGGATAGCACAAATATTATTGTTCTAGATCAAACCATTTAATCGAATGGATTAAATGGTTTGAATATTACAACGTAAGTAGGCTAATTAGCGGGGCTTTACTATTGCAGCTGCTTTGGCCAGTGCATCGTTATCTAAAATAGTAATAAATTTGCCTTCAACTTTTATTAAATCGGCTTTTTGAAAGCGACTCAATAAACGGCTAATTGTTTCAACGGTTAAACCCAAGTAATTGCCAATTTCGCCGCGGGTCATGGTAAAGCGAAATTCTTTACGAGAAAAACCACGCTCACCAAAGCGTTCAGATAAGTTAAAAATAAAGCTGGCTAAGCGTTGCTCGGCAGATTTTTTGTTAAGCAGTAACAGCATTTCTTGGTCATAGGTAATTTCGCTACTCATTAAGCGCATTATTTGTTGGCGTAACTTAGGGAGTCTGCCTGCTAACTCGTCAAGGGTATCAAACGGAATTTCGCATACCATAGATGTTTCTAACGCTTGTGAAAAGCTTTGGTGTATCATTTTACTTATTGCATCAAAACCAACTAAGTCACCGGCTAAATGAAAACCTGTAATTTGCTCATCGCCTTGCTCAGATAAAGTATAAGATTTAAACGAACCCGAACGAACAGCATAAATAGCGTTTAATGGCGCGCCCGACTCAAACAAAAAGTCGCCTTTGTGTAATGGTTTTTTGCGCTCGATTATTTCGTCAAGCTTATCCATTTCTTGACCATTAAGAGAAAAGGGTAGGCATAACTGGCTGATACTGCAGTTATTACAGCTAATAGCACAATTACTTTTAGCACGACCTTGAGAAAAATCCATAAATTCAATCCGTTAAAATTCAAGCCACAATATGATCAATGTTAATGCACAAGCTTATCTGTTGCAATGATCAGTAAATAAATACCATACCAAATTATTACGCTGCCTAATATTATTCGCGTCCAATGGTGATTAAATAGGGTGCTCAGTTTTTTTGCACTAACGCCTATTGTGATCATCGCGGGAAATGTACCGAGTGCAAAACACAGCATTACTAATGCACCATCAAGCGCATTTGCGCTGGTCATGGCCCAAGTAAGTGCTGAATAAACTAAACCACAGGGTAACCAGCCCCATAAAGCGCCGTACCCAAGAGCTTTAAATGGCGAGTTAATCGGCATTAAATATTTATTAAATTTAACTAGGTGTTGCCAAACTAAGGTTTTACCTACTTTTTCGAGCCATTGTAAGGTAGCTGCTAAGCGCATTATATATACCCCTACCAACAACATAAAAATGCCTGCTATAAAAGACAGTGATAATGCAAAAACAGAGTTTTGCGTGGCAAATTTACTGCTAATGCCTGCCACTAATGCGCCTGCAAGCATGTAACTCAGCGCTCGGCCTATATTATAAGCAAAAGAGTAAATGAGAGTTTGGCGTTTATTACTGGCTAATTGCAATGAGCTGGCTATGCCACCACACATTGCAATGCAATGGCCGCTGCCAATTAGGCCCATAAAAAAAGCACTGACAAAAATAGGGTCAATCATTACTTTTGTTATGCTGCTCTTTGTCATCTTCAAACAAGATACTATGGCCTTGTTTATTTAAATCAGAAAATTGCTCGCCTTTTACTGCCCAAAAAAATACTCCTATAGCTATTAGTACAAATAAAATAGCGATAGGAACTAAAATGTAAATTATGCTCATAACTTTAACAGCCTTAATGAGTTGCATATCACAATAATTGAGCTGGTCGACATACCAATAACAGCCATCCAAGGCGCTACCAGCCCCATTGCAGCTAACGGTAATATTGAGCCATTATACAATAAAGACAAAGTTAAGTTTTGTTTAATAATACGCCTAGTTTTTTTGGCAACTATTAATAGGTGCTCGATTGAGGCTAAATCGCTATTGAGCAAAACCACATCGGCGCTATTTTTTGAAATATCGGCCCCAGTTTCCATGGCGATTGATAAGTGCGCGCTGGCAAATACTGGGCTGTCGTTTACCCCATCACCTACCATGGCAACCACTTCACCTTGTGTTGACCATTGCTCAACCGCTGTTTGTTTGTCTTTAGGGCTACAGCCCGATTGCACGCTGTGTAATTTAAGTTTTTTAGCTATACGTTGCCCCGCATCAGACGCATCGCCAGTAAGCATATGACACGTTAACTTATGTGTGTGTAGAGCGTTAATTAACGTACTCGCATCATCTTTTATTTTATCGACAAAGTAAAAAAGGGCAATAGGTTGCTGATTAATATACAAAGTTGCTTGCGCGTTAGTTTTTTTGCTATTAAACCAGCCACTTTTACCAATAGCATAATGAGTGTCGTTGTACTGTGCGCTGATCCCTTTGCCTGGATGTAATTGAATGTCGTTAAGTTTATGCCCTGGTACTTTATATTGGCTAAACGCACGGGCAATTGGGTGCTCTGAATAGCTCTCTAGTTGGGCTGCAATCTCAAGCACTTGATTTTTAGTGTACTCTTCGCTGAGTATATCGACCGCATCTAAGCTAAAGCGTCCTTGGGTTAGCGTGCCGGTTTTATCAAATGCGAATAAAGTGATTTTAGATAGAGTTTCGAGCACATGCGCTTGTTTTATTAAAATACCTTTACGAGTAAGGTTGGCTACCGAACAGGTTAATGCGGTTGGAATAGCTAAACTTAGCGCGCAAGGACACGTAGCCACGAGTACAGAAATAGTGATCCAAAATGCTTGCTCAGGGGCAATTTGATACCAGCCAAATGCGGTTACCGATGCAAATATAAGTAACACAGCCACAAACCACTGAGCAACTTTATCTGTAATTTCTACTAGTTTAGGGCGTTTAGTAAGTGCATTGTGTTGTAGACGAATTATTTGATTTAGCAGCGTGCTTTGACCTATTTTATTGATTTTTATTTCAATAATACCGTCATGATTGACTGTGCCGGCGTAAACACTGTGATTAATAAACTTATTAACCGGCAGGTGCTCTCCGGTCATCATTGATTCATCAACGCTGGTTTTACCTTTAATTAAAATTCCATCGGCAGGAATGGTTTCGCCGGCTTTAATTAGAATAATATCGTTTAATTTAAGTTTTTTAGCGGCAATAATATGTTCTTGGCCATTTGCATCGAGAGTACGGGCGGTTAGTGGCAATAACTTTTGTAAGTTAGCTGTAAATTCACTGGCTTTTAATCGTGCTCTAAATTCTAGGTATTTACCTAATAACAATAAAAAGGTAAACATACATACCGATTCAAAGTACACCTCACCCACTTGCATAAATGTAGCGTAACAACTAGCACCAAATGCACCAAAAATAGCCAGCGAGACAGGTAAATCCATATTGAGTTGTTTTGCTTTTAAGCCATTTATAGCATTAGTTAAAAAGGGCAGTGCGCTATATAAAATAACCGGAGAAGCTAAAACGAGGCTGATCCACCTAAAGTATTCCTCAAAATTACTGTCCATTCCGGAGAACATGCCAAAGTACATAGCAAAGGCAAACATCATCACTTGCATGGTCATTAAACCGGCTACACCTAAGCGGCGAATATAGGCTTTTGCGGTTTGCTGTTTTTGCTGTGCTTCTAAGTCGGACTGAAACGGATAGGCTTTATAGCCAATTTTAGCAAGGCTAGTAATAATTTCGCTCAATGGGGTGGCGGTTTTATCCCATTGCACCATAGCGCGGTTAGTTGAGGTATTAACATCAACACGCTTTACTGTTTTTAAACTGAGTAATTGCTTTTCTATAAGCCATGCACAAGCTGCGCAGGTTATACCTTCTACGCTGAGCAATACTTCTGAGAAGTTGTCATTGGTCGTTATAAATTCGTCTTGAATATCTTCATTGTCGTAGCTTTTAATAAAGGCGAGTTGCTCTGGTACTAACTGCTCTACTTTACCAGCTTGAACGGTACGATATTTATAATAGTCGGTCATACCTTGATCAATAATGTTTTGCGCAACGGCTTGGCAGCCAATGCAACACATTGGCTGAGATTTATTATCAATTACTACGTGTGCGCTAAACCCGTTAGGTACACTTTCAAGGCAATGAAAGCAATTTATAGACATACTAAATACTACTTATAATTAGGCGTAACTAAAACAGCAAGGGTGGTTGGTAAGGTAATGTTTTCTTTTAGCTTCCAGCTACCATCAATAGGCTCAATAAATACCGAATAAGCACCGTCGGTAAACCCGTCAAGTAATGCGGTAAATTCTTGATTAGCATTAGGCGTTAGCGTGGCTTCAAAGTCATGCGCTTTAATTGTACGATGATAAAACGACAGTTTTAATGCATGTATGTTGCTCGTATCGCCTTTGGTAAATTTAAAACCAACGCGCTCACTGGTAACATTCAGCTCGCCATGTAAGTATAAAGCTTTTGCCTTATCAAACTTAGTAAGCTCTAAGTTAATTGCTTTGCCTTTTTTATAGTAGTCATCTACCACCATATCAGGGCCATTGCCTATGGCGGTAAAGAATAAGCTAATGCAGCCAATAATTGCAGCAGAGGGAAAAAAGATTAAAAACCAAGGCCAAAAATTTTTATACCACGGAGTAGGTTGCATAGTTACTCTAAAATAAAATGAAGATGCGGCTATACTATAATAAATATTTGTAAAAGACTAAAAAAAAGCCTCCGAGTGGAGGCTTTTTTGATCTGGATTAATCTATTGAATTTAAAAGATTAAATATTCGTTAACGGTGTAACTATTTAGCTTGAGATAAGCTGTAAACGTAAGCCGTTAGTAGGTGTATTTTATCTTCACCTAAAATATCTTTCCACGCTGGCATTACACCGGCACGACCATGGTTAAGTGTTTCTTCAACAGCACGTTGAGAACCACCATATAACCAAACGTTGTCGGTTAGGTTAGGTGCACCAAAGGGTAAGTTGTGTGCAACAGAGCCTTTACCGTCAGCACCATGACATGCAGCACACATAGCCCACTTAGCTTCGCCGGCAGCAGCGTCTTTTTGGTTTACAGTACGACCTGAAAGGCTAAGTACATGAGCAGTCATTTCTTTAACGCCTTGCTCACCTAATGCAGCACCCCAAGGTGGCATTGCTGCTATACGCCCGTAAAGTAATGTTTCTTTAATTTTATCGGGTGTGCCGCCATATAACCAATCATTATCAGTTAGGTTAGGAAAGCCAGTACCACCACGCGCGTCAGAACCATGACACTGAGAACAGTTTTGTGCAAAAAGACGTTGGCCAATTTCAATTGCTAGCTGACCTTGTGTCTCGGCATGTTTTTCACCATTTTCAAGTGCAACTTGCTGTGCTGCGTCACCTTCAAATTTAGACTCAACCAATTTTACTACAGGTATTTGTGCCAGTTCATTAAAAATAGGACCAAAACGTGCATCTGCAACGCGGTACTCAGCGTCCAGTTTTACAAAGCGACCTTCTTCTTTAGCAAGTTCTACTGCTTCTTTAGACTCAGCCAAAGAAGTAATACCTTGGTTAGAACTAGTCCACTTACCTAACCCTTCCCAGTTACCTAAACCTGGGTAAGCTGCTAAGTAATAAACAGACCAAATAAATGTTGCAAAGAACATGTAAGTCCACCACTTTGGTAGTGGATTATTTAGCTCTTCAATTCCATCATATACATGTCCGCAGCTTTCACCTTCAGGTACACCAGCGTAGTTTTTTAAATTCCACACGAGTAAACCAAACAAAATGAACAAACATGATAGGGTTAATACAATAACCCAAATACTCCAAAAGCTAGTCATTTCTCAGACCCCTTTTCCTCGTTAGAGAGCGTATTGTTGTGTTTTTTTTCATCTTCGAAAATAACATTAGCAGCGTCTTTAAAACGTGTTTTACTACGTTTGCTGTATGCCCAAGCAACAATCACAATAAATAGTACTAAAATTACCAGAGTTAAAATGCCTCTGTATGTCCCATAATCCATAATTAGTTACTTCAAGTGGGTGCCAAGCTGTTGCAAATAAGCGATAAGGGCTTGCATTTCTGTTGCACCTTTACCGTCATTCATTGCATCAACTTTGGCAACATCAGCGATTAATTCTTCATCACTACCGTAACCTAAACCATCGTAACGGTCGGTACGGCTATCGATTCCAAATGTGTCACGGAAAATTTTAAGTTTATTCAAAGTCAAGCTTGTATCAAGCGTATTCTCTGCTAACCAAGGAAAGCCTGGCATGTTCGACTCAGGAACCACAGCACGTGGGTCAACTAAGTGAGCATAATGCCAGTCATCCGAATAACGTTTGCCTACACGAGCTAAGTCAGGACCAGTACGTTTAGAACCCCAAAGGAAAGGGTGATCCCAAACAGATTCACCAGCAACTGAATAGTGGCCATAACGCTCAACTTCGTCACGAAAAGGGCGGATCATTTGTGAGTGACAGTTAGAACAACCCTCACGTACATATAGATCTCGGCCTTCCATTTCAAGTGCAGTTAACGGACGTAGTCCGTCAACTGGTTTAGTTGTATCGTCTTGAAACATTAGCGGAGTAATTTCAACTAATGCACCAAAGCTAATTGCGAAAACGGTCAAGATAGCCATAAGGCCAATGTTTTTTTCGACTATTTCGTGTTTGTTTTGTGAATTTTTATTGCTCATTATCTCACTCCGTTATGCTAATTGTGCTTGTTCGTCTAATTGCAGCGAATCGTTCTTCGCTGCCACTGTACGATAAACGTTATAAGCCATAACTAGCATACCTACTACGATGAACACACCACCAATAAAGCGTATAACATAGAAAGGATGAGATGCCTCTAAAGACTGTACAAAGCTATACATTAATGTGCCATCAGAGTTAACTGCACGCCACATTAGACCTTGCATTACACCTGAGATCCACATTGCTACTATGTATAAAACAACACCAACAGTGTGTAACCAAAAATGTGTGTTAATTAATTTAACGCTGTACATACGACCTTGCGAGAATAGCGCAGGGATTAAGTGGTAAATAGCGCCGATAGATATCATTGCAACCCAACCTAATGCACCTGAGTGAACGTGTCCTACAGTCCAGTCGGTGTAATGAGAAAGCGCGTTTACAGATTTAATTGCCATCATTGGACCTTCAAACGTAGACATACCGTAAAAAGATAATGAAACAACTAAGAAACGTAAAACAGGGTCAGTACGAAGCTTATGCCATGCACCAGACAACGTCATAATACCGTTAATCATGCCACCCCAAGATGGAACGAATAGGATAATAGACATAACCATACCTAAACTTTGCGTCCAATCAGGAAGCGCAGTGTAGTGAAGGTGATGAGGGCCTGCCCAAATATAAAGCGAAATAAGCGCCCAAAAGTGAACCACTGATAAGCGGTAAGAGTAAACCGGACGGCCTGCTTGTTTTGGTACAAAGTAATACATCATACCTAAAAAGCCAGCTGTTAATAAAAAGCCAACGGCATTGTGTCCGTACCACCACTGTACCATTGCATCAACTGCACCAGCATAAATGGAATACGATTTAGTTAACGACACAGGTACAGCCATACTGTTTACAATATGAAGTACAGCAACCGTAATGATAAAGCCAGCATAGAACCAGTTAGCTACATATATATGAGACACTTTACGCTTTGCGATTGTGCCCATAAATACTACGGCATAAGTTACCCATACAACGGCTATTAAAATATCAATTGGCCACTCAAGTTCTGCATATTCTTTAGAACTTGTAATACCCAAAGGTAGTGTAATAACAGCAAGCACAATAACAAGCTGCCAACCCCAAAAGGTAAAAGCTGCTAATTTATCTGAAAGAAGGCGCGTTTGACAGGTACGTTGAACGACGTAATAAGACGTCGCAAAAAGTGCACTTGTACCAAATGCGAAAATAACTGCGTTCGTGTGTAACGGACGAAGTCGAGAGTATGTTAACCATGGTGTATCAAAGTTAAGTGCTGGCCAAGCTAGTTGGGCAGCAATCAGAACCCCAATACTCATGCCAACGATGCCCCAAATCACTGTCATAATAGCGAATTGGCGTACAACTTTATAGTTGTACTCAGTGTGTGATGCTACTGTCTGGCTCATTTTCTGGCTTCCGCTGCAATAAATGCGTTTAGAAATGAATTACCCACCTAAAAAAAGTGGGGCCTACTATTACTTCACAAGCTTGCCATCTAAAACATTAAAAATACGATTATTTTAGAAAACAGACTCGAGAAACCCTTATTTTTTTGCGGTTGAAATGATAAAATTTTTGGCTTAAAAAAGATAGGTCAATTACATAATATTATGACATCAATCAAACTTTACTAGCTTGCTGTTTACTTTTTGAGGTGAATTGTACGTTATTTGTAATAAAAGTGTGATTTGACCTTGTGACTATTAAATTAGTGCCAGCCATTATTTTTTGGATTGTGAGTACCTGCCACATGTATATATATAGAGTATGTTTGTTTTTTTTACTAATTTTTTTAGTTGCGTGTGATTATTCAAAAACCAGCGATACACAACAATTAAAAAACCTTGCTTGCGAAGCCGGTTTACCCTGTACTTTTCCAAATGGCGTTAAAGTGTGGCTTAGCGATGGTGATTTATCCCCTGAAACACCATTCTCCATATTTTCCGAGTTACCTAAAGGGCATGTTATTACGAATGCAAAACTTGAAGGCGTAACTATGTATATGGGGTATATTCCTCAGCAATTTAAGCGCCATGGCAACACTTGGCAAAGTGAAACTATGGTAGGTATTTGCGCTGAAAAAAATATGCTGTGGAAATTAATCCTTAACGTAACCGATGAGGCAACACAGCAAAGCAACTCGGTATATTATTATTTTTACGTTACTTACTAAACATGCCATTGCTTATACTACTTATTAAGTAGCTCGCTTAATTTGCAGCAGGGAGATAAGCATTCTGGTTGAGATCAGTTTAGTTGGCTTACTCTCTTTAAGTTAAGCGTTACTTTTTATTTCTTGGCGCAGAAAAGCTAAATCCACAGAGGGTTAGCTTTAGCGCAAGAAGATTAAGCCTACAATAAGAGTACTTCGTACACTCACATCATTTTAGCTAGCACTTAGCACTCCTGCCTTTTGTTATTTTTACTTTCTCTTTTTAATTTCGAAAAATGCAAAAATGGTATTTGGTTGAATTAAGTGTACTACTAGGTTTGAGGCAATCATTGCGTCATTAAATTGGTGAATAATTTACTTGTTTAATCTTGGCTGAATAAAAAATCTCTCCTTTAAAAGCTATATATGCGTTAAATCAGACTAATTAATTACTCAAAGCGCATAAATATAGTTATCAATTAACATCTAGTTTTACGGTTTTAATAACCTACTGTGATTAACTTGTTAAATTACCGGTTAAAGGTACATTGTTGAGTTAATTACATTTAATTACAAAGTCCATTAGTTTGATTTCACCTGTGCTTTTAATGTAGCGCAATGCATTTAGTGTATTGATTTTGAAGTGTATTTATTAATTAACAAGGAAACATAGTGTAACGTTTGTACCTTTTTTGGGTGCTGTGTTTTTCGGTTGGTTTTTAATTGGCCTTTCGTTAAGTTTTTGTTCAGTTAATCACGCCTAAGTTGCTGTTTTCTGACTCACAATTCTTATAAAAGTGAGCATTACCATTTAGGTAAATTTTCAACAAGTAGGGTTCATCCATGAAAAAATCAACTCTTGGCTTAGCGGTTATCGCTGCTATTCCAATGTTCTCAAGTGTGCAAGTTTTAGCGGCTGACGAAGCGGCAAAGTCAATTGAAAAAATTCAAGTAACAGGCTCTCGTATTAACCGTACAGATATGGAAACGGCTAGCCCTATTACAGTTATAGGCGATGACTTTATTGCAAAAAGTGGTTACACATCAGTTGCAGACGTGCTTTCTAATCAACCATCAGCGGCAGGGATGAGCTTAGGTGGTTCGAGTAATAATGGTTCAGGTGGTACTGCTACTGTAAACCTACGTGGTATGGGCTCTCAGCGTACTCTAGTATTATTAAATGGTCGTCGTATGGTTTCATCTGGAACCGGTGCAGATTCTTCTGTTGATTTAAATACGATTCCAGTTGCAATGATTAAGTCTATTGAAATTTTAAAAGATGGTGCTTCTGCAGTATACGGTTCAGATGCTATCGCTGGTGTTGTTAATATAATAACCAAGAATGACTTTGAAGGTTCAGAAGTTAATGTAGAAGGTAGCCGCACTACAAAAGGTGATGGCAATAACTACGGTGTAAGTTTATTACACGGAATGCAAATTGCTGAAGGTAATTTAGTTGTAGGTGCGCAGTATTCAAGCCGCGGCGAAATAATCCAATCAGACAGAAGCTTTGTAGAGCCAGGTCAATCATCATTTATTCCAGAGGGAACACTTGGTGGTAAAATGCCAGATGGAAATGGTGGTTTTATAGACCGTAATAAAGGCTATGATTATACGACTTCTAGCTATGCACAAACACCAAACGACTTGTACAGTATTTTTACTAGCTTTGATAAAGAGTTAGACTCAGATACAACATTTAATGTTGATTTGATGTATACGCGTCGTGATTCGACTCAACAGCTTGCACCACAACCAGCAAATATTGATTTAAAAACAGCTAATTTAGATGCTGCTTATACAAGTGCTTTTGTAGATGGTAAGGGTGCTCTTGCAGATACCTTAGAGTATCGTCGCAGAATGGTTGATGCAGGTCCTCGTATTTATGAGCAAAAAACCGATACCTACAGAGCGTCTGTTGCATTAGCGGGTACGTTAGATAACGACGCTAGCTGGGATGTAAGTGCTACTTATGGCCGTAATGATTCTAAAGATAAAGTTCAAAACTCTATCCATGCAAGCAATGTTGAGCAAAGCATTTATGCTAATCAAGCGCTTTGGTTTGCTGGCGATGCATTAAATCGCGATATGTTAGTGTCAGATGGTGCAATTTACACTGAGTCAAATGAAGGTGGTAACGAGCAGTTTATTCTAGCTGCAGGTTACAGTGCACTAACAGATAACGATATTGGTTATGCAATTGGTGTTGAAAACAGATTTGAAAGTGGTTATTACACTCCAGATATGATCACTCAACGCGGTGAAAGTACAGCGGCACAACAAGATCCAACTGAAGGTGATTACTCAGTACAGTCTGTGTATTTTGAAGCGTCTATGCCAGTGTTTGAGTCAGTAACAATTGAAGGTGCCGCACGTTACGATAACTACTCAACGTTTGGTGGTGCAACAACGTGGAAGCTTGGTGCAACTTGGAACGTAACAGATGAGTTTATGGTTCGCTCTGTATTAGCGACTGGCTTTAGAGCACCTAATGTTGCTGAGCTTTTTGGTGGTAACTCAGGCTCTTTCGATTACCTAGAAGATCCATGGGGTAATGAGCAAGACCCTCAAATCAAAGTAAATTACACCAGTGACAAAAACCTTAAAGCAGAAGAAAGTAAGTCATTTACTTTTGGTATGGTATGGGAAATTACTGATGGCTTATCAAGCACCATGGATTACTGGAAGTTTGATATAACTGATGCAATTACGCGTCTAGACGTTCAGAACGAAATGAGAAATTGTTTTGCTGGTACGCTTGAGTCATGTTCATCAATCAATATTACATCAACAGGTGATTTATCAAATATGAGTTCAGCATTAACAAATGTTGGCTCGCAAAAAACATCTGGTGTTGATTGGAATATCTCATACAAAGCAGATAACTATGCTATCAACCTTGATACAACATACTTAATCGAATTTGAACAAGATGATATTGATTACACAGGCACTATCGATGGCAATATCGGTGGCTATGCTAAAATCAAATCAAATCTATCTGTAAATTACGATGTAAGCGAAGCTTTAAGCTTTCTTTATAATGCAAGATTCGTTAAAGGAATGGATGGCGAGTATTACGGTGACTTCTTTAGCACTGACAATACTGTTTATCATGATATTTCTATGAGCTACAGCGTAAGTGATGATTTACGCATTACTGGTGGTATGAATAATATCTTTGATAAAGAGCCTGAGTCTGTATTAGGTGGTAATGATATGGGAACAGTTCCTGAGATATACGATGTAATTGGTTCGCGTATTTTTGCGAGTGTTAATTTTAAATTTTAATTAGCAGAATAAATATTTTAAGGCCTAGTTTTTACTAGGCCTTTTTTATTGAACAAAATACTTCAGGCAAGTATACTAAGGAGCTATATTACAAGGAGATTTAATTGTTAAAGCAAGATGAGAATTTATCTTTTATTATTGAACCGCAGCTGGGCCAACGCTCAGAGCAACGCCTTGATTTATACTTTTCTATTCCCAACGAAATGGGCGTGAATGCACAAACCCTTAGTGAAGAATCCTATTTTAATAATCAATTTAAATCTTATTTAGCTTATAACGCCAATAATATTCACCTACCGCTAGTGCGAAGCCGTTTTGTAAGTAAAAACAAAGGTGAGCAGCGAGATTACCGACAAAACCTCAATTTGTATTGTTATCAGGTGCGCTTGGCTATTGATGCAGATATTAAAGAAACCCTCAAAATAGAAGACCCTGATGAATTTTATCAACGGGCGGGTGAGCTGTGCGAGCAAAGCCAAAGCTTATTAAGAAAACTAAGACGTTATACCCCTGAAGATGAAAAGCTAATTTCATTTTACACCAATGCCGATAACTACCTTAGTTGGCAAATAGAGCAGTCGTTTTTAAAACTGCTCGATGAAGGACCACGCAGTAGTGACTATGCAAAAGAGCGCAACGACTTAGTTAACTTTTGTAAGTCAGAAAACAGCTATCGCGAAGAGCAACAATATAATTCAGAATCAACCCTTAAAGATGCAAACCGCATTACTAATAAAATGCGGTTATTGCAGCGTTTAATTGAACATGGTGTAATTTTAAACCGCCAAACTCGCTACCTTAATAGTTATTTAAAACGTTTAGTTAAGGGCTCGGTAACCGCTGTAATTATGGCGTTAGTGATGATAGTTATACTCAACGCACGCGCTACTTTTACAGAAGTTACTGCAACATTAATCTTAATATTGGGGCTTATTTATGGCCTTCGCGAAATATTTAAAGAAGATATAACCCTAATTATTTGGCGCGCTATTGTACGTGGGCGGCCTAAGTGGCGGTTTGTTTTTAAAAATAGCGTGACCAAAGACAAAGTTGCGAGCCAGCTTATTTGGTTAGAATATACGCGCTTTAAAAATATTCCAAAAGAAGTCCGTGCTATTTTCTCCAAACGCCGGCAACAAAATAAGCTCGCTGCACAGTGGTTACACTTTGCAAGCGAAACACGTGTAAATGCCCGAGAGTTTTTACCAGGTTACGATAGTTTGCATCAAACACTGCAGTTTAGTCTTGCGCCGTTTTCTCGCTATCTTAAAAAAGGTGAGGGTAAGTTATATCATCTTGAGAGTAATAAGGTTTCTAAGCAGGCTGTAGAGCGGCGTTATCAATTAAATATGGTATTAGTGCTAACCGAGCGAGATAAAAAGCTGTATCAGCGTTATAAAATAACCATGAACCGCAGTAAAATAGTTAATATTGAACTTATTTACTCTGATGACGGTACTAAGCAGGAATAACAAAGGCTGTAACCGGTTACATCCCATGTTATTCCTCTAAAGGGTTAGCGTTAGTTGTTTGCTAACCCTGTTTTGGTAAATAAAGTTACTTTGTTTGATACGAGTATAACTTCGATATTTTTCGCATCGTCACCCCAAACGCAGTTGGTATGCAGTGTTTTTTCTACGCAGTTATCAGCGCTTCCTAAAAAAACTTCGACTTCTGATTTATCCATACCAATTTTTATTTTTTCGTAGTTCTCAACATTTACTTTAGAACACGCTGCTAGGCTTAGCGTTGCTGCAATAATCAGGAGTTTTTTCATTGTTATTTCCTATGTGTTAAATAACATCATATTAATGTTTGAATTTTCTAATTTGGACGATCATCCCCATTCTAGGGTGATCAAAATAGTGTATTTCTTCACTTATTACTCGTCTAAATTGTGAAAAACGAGCGGCTTCTATTTCACCACTATCGTGCTTTTGGCTAATATCGAAATTAGCGGTTATGTATAAATAATGGCGTAAATGTATTTTAAATAAACCGTCGAGTTCCCACTTCATAGTGGGTTCTTTAGGAGCATTAAAAAAGGAATCTTGCGAGTTAACCAAACTAATAAAGTCTGGGTTTGCATAACTTGGGGCGCTAGGCTCTGCACTTTTAATATGCTCACCAGCGATTAAATGCATGCTAGGTGCACGCGACTTACTTGCCCCTTCAAAACGCCAGCCAGTATGTAATAGTGGCGTTAACCCTTTGCGCTCTAAGGCTTGGCGTTGGCTGTTAAATTGCAGTTGTGTTGGTGCTAAAAGGTATGTTTGCTGCATTGTATCTTGTGCAGCTACAAGCGGTGTTACCGGTAGGTGTTCATAACTTTTTAAATAATCAATACTGTTATCACACACCCCAGATTGCTGTTTTGAGTTAACTAAAGAATCTGTAAAAGAGCGTTTTTCAAAGCGTGTATCGCCATCAATACACGCTTGCATAGCTTGCTCAGTGTAAAGTGGGGTGAGTAAATCAAGTGTGTTTTTATCTTCAATAGCTGGTTTTTTAAGGCTAAAGTCTTCTTGTAAGTACGGAGCAGGGCGTTGTTTAAATACCAGTACTTCTACTTCAAACCAGCGCTCAGCAATTGCGGTGCTGCTAAATAAGCAGCATAAAATAATAAGCGATTTTTTTAGCAACATTAATGGCTAACCTTTTTTTCGAAATCTGCAAGCATTGCAGTGACCATTTTCAAGCGTTCGCGGGCATTTGCCTCGCTAATAACAAAGCGCAGTTTATTTGCGCCATCCATTTTGTACACGCGCGGTGCACTTTGTATCAAGCCTATGATGAAGCTAGGATTAACCTTAGTGTTTTGGCTAAATTCAAAGTAACCACCTTTCGGGTTTGCCTCAATTTTTGTTATACCTAAATCACTTGCTCGCATTTTTAATTGCTGCAGGCTAAAGAGGTTTTTAGCCGCGTCGGGTAATAAGCCAAAGCGGTCGATTAATTCTACCTGCAATTCGTCCATATCGGCAACATTAGCACAACTAGCAACGCGCTTGTACATACCTAAACGTGCGTTCACATCGTAAATATAATCATCGGGTAATAAAGCCGGTAGCTTTAAGTCTACCTCAGTTTGTTTTTGTAAGAGGTTTTCAAGGGTGGGCTCTTTGCCTTCTCGCAATGCTTTTACTGCTTGTTCAAGCATTTCCATGTATAAGCTAAAGCCAATGGTTTGCATTTGTCCTGATTGATCATCACCTAAAAGTTCACCCGCACCACGAATTTCTAAATCGTGGGTTGCTAGTGCAAAACCTGCGCCTAAGTCTTCTAATGACTCTATTGCTTGTAAGCGTTTGCTTGCATCTTTAGAAAGAGCTTTAGGATCGCCTGTTAATAAGTAGGCATAAGCTTGGTGATGGCTGCGACCAACACGTCCACGTAATTGATGTAACTGCGCTAAACCTAGTTTGTCGGCTCTATCCATAATTATGGTGTTAGCAGTTGGTATGTCAATACCGGTTTCTATTATAGTGGTACACACTAATACGTTGTATTTTTGGTGGTAAAAGTCAGCCATTATTTGCTCAAGCTCTTGCTCGCGCATTTGCCCATGTGCACTGGTTACGCTTGCCTCGGGCACCCATTCACTTATTTCTTGTGCTACGCGCTCAATTGTCTCTACGTTATTATGTAAAAAGTAAACTTGGCCACCGCGTTTAATTTCTCGCAGTACCGCTTCACGTATTAATTCTACATCGCGTTGGCGCACAAAGGTTTTTACTGCTAAACGCTTTGCAGGTGGAGTGGCAATAATAGATAAGTCGCGCATACCGCTCATGGCCATATTTAAGGTACGCGGGATAGGCGTTGCAGTTAAAGTGAGTATGTCGACATCGGCGCGTAGCGCTTTAATCTTCTCCTTTTGGCGCACCCCAAAGCGATGTTCTTCATCAACAATTAATAAGCCTAAATCGTTAAATATAATATCAGCCTGGATCAGCTTATGAGTACCAATGACAATATCGAGCTTGCCGTTGGCCATTTTTTCAAGCGTGTCTTTTTGCTCTTTAGGTGAGTTAAAACGCGACAATACACCTACCTCAATAGGAAAGTCGGCAAAACGGTCTTTAAAGTTTTCAAAGTGTTGTTGGGCAAGTAATGTTGTAGGCACCAAAATAGCTACTTGTTTGTTATCGTTAACAGCTACAAATGCGGCGCGCATGGCGACTTCGGTTTTACCAAAGCCTACATCGCCACACACTAAACGGTCCATGGCTTGTTTTGATTGCATATCGCCTAATACGGCTTCAATGGCATTGCGTTGATCGTCGGTTTCTTCAAACGGGAAGCTGTCGCTAAATTGGCGATAAGCTGGGGCATCGAGGGTAAATTTATTCCCTGGTTTTGCTTGGCGCTGAGCGTAAATATCAAGTAACTCAGCGGCTACATCGCGCACTTTTTCAGCAGCACGTTTTTTAGCTTTGTCCCATGCATCTGAGCCAAGTTTATGCAGTGGTGCACTAGCTTCTTCGCCGCCCGAATAACGACTTAGCATATGCAGCGCCGAAACCGGTACATACAATTTTGCTTCACTGGCGTAAGTAATGGTAACAAATTCAGTGGTAATGCCTGCGGCATCTATGGTTTGCAAACCTTGATAGCGACCAACGCCGTGATCAAGATGTACAATAGGTTGGCCTTCTTTAAGTTCGGCTAAGTTACGAATTAGTGCATCTTGGCTGGCTTGGTATTTATGCTTACGGCGACGGCGCTGCGATACTTTTATGCCAAGCAGTTCTTGTTCGGTGATAATAGATAAACTAGGTTTAGTACCTAATACAACACTTTGCTCCAGTGGGCTAACAATTAGGCCAACGTCGCTTTGGCTTTTTGTAAACTGCTCAAAACTAGTAAATTCTTTAAACTTTAAGCCGCTAGGTTTTAATACTCCCAGTAATGACTCGCGCCGGCCATCCGACTCTACGCTTAGTAAAATACGGCCTTTGTGCTTTTTTTGCGCCGCTACATAGTTTATAAACGCACCGTAAGGTTCGCTTTGTTTATGATCAATGCGAATAACAGGTAATTCACTAACAGTTAAATTTTTATTGCCTGCTTTTGTACCTAGTTTTGCTTGAGATAAGCGAATACGCGCATAATTCCCTAAATTAGCAAACAATTCATTAATGGGTTGATACAGCGCGCTTGGCTCTAATAATGGACGCAGTGGGTCTACGCGGCGGTTTTCATAGCGCACGTTTACGTCATGCCAAAAATTATCGGCGGCATGTTCTAAATCACCGAGCTGCATTACCGTTGTGGTTTCAGGTAGGTAATCAAAAATAGTGGCCAGTTGCTCGAAAAACAGTGGCATATAATATTCTATACCGGCAGGCCAATTACCTTTACTCACTTGCATGTAAACAGAGTCTTGCTGCGCGCTGGCACCAAACTTCTCACGGTACGCTATTCTAAAGCGTTCAATGTCGGCTTCGTTAGTGGGAAATTCGTGTGCCGGGAGCAGTTCAATTTTATCTACTTTTTCATCTGAGCGCTGGGTTTCAACATCAAATAAACGAATGCTGTCGAGCTCGTCGTCAAAAAAGTCGAGTCTAAAAGGATGCGGGCTGCCCATAGGGTATAAGTCGACAATAGAGCCGCGAATGGCGTACTCGCCGTGCTCCATTACTTGCTGTACGTTTAAATAACCCGCTTGTTCTAAATTATTTCTGAAATTATGAGTATCGAGCTTATCACCCACCTTAAAGTTAATTGTGGACCCATAAATAAACGAAGCCGGGGCGGTGCGCAGCATTAAGGTAGAAACAGGGACAATTAAAACACTTTGTTGCTCGTTTTTGAGCGTATTTAAAGTGGCTAAACGGGCAGAAATAATATCTTGATGAGGAGAAAAGTGGTCGTAAGGCAGGGTTTCCCAGTCAGGAAATATCATTACCGGGTTGTCGGGCAATAAATATTCTAGCTCGGTTTCAAGGCGCAGGGCGCTTGGCGTGTCTGGGGTTACAATTAATACTAAATTGTCTTGTTGTTTTACACCCTCAGCAATAGCAATGCTTAAACCGCTGCCGCTAAGTTGCCCCCATTGAATTTTATCTTTTTGAGATTTCACCCAAGGCAAGGCTGCCCATTGCTCAAACGCCATTTATTACTCCATTTATAAATTGGCCCTAATTTATTATGTAATAAGGGCCAAGTAATTTTATTTAATCGCGGTAAATTTTTGTTAAGTCTTGGTAGTGATCAATTCTGCGGTCGCGTAAATACGGCCAAATACGTCTTACGTTTTCGCTGCGCTGTTGATCAAGCTCAATTACTAAAATTTGCTCGTCAGTATTATTAGCCTCAGCAAGTAATTCACCTTGTGGCCCTGCAATAAAAGAGTTCCCCCAAAATTGAATCCCTTCGCTTTGCTCACTTGGGTCTTGCTCGACTCCAACGCGGTTACAACTAATTACCGGTACACCATTGGCAATCGCATGGGCGCGCTGGCTAATAACCCACGCATCTTTTTGGCGGGTTTGTTCATCGCTATCATCACGCGGATCCCAGCCTATTGCAGTTGGATAAATAAGTAGCTCAGCACCGGCCATTGCCATTAAGCGTGCAGCTTCAGGAAACCACTGATCCCAACATACTAATACGCCCAATTTACCTACTGAGGTTTGAATTGGCTCAAAGCCTAAATCGCCTGGAGTAAAGTAAAATTTTTCGTAAAAACCAGGGTCATCGGGAATATGCATTTTACGGTATTTACCGGCAATACTGCCGTCATTTTCAAGTACTACAGCGGTATTGTGATAAAGGCCGGTAGCACGTTTTTCAAATAACGACGCCACAATTACAATGCTTAACTCTTTTGCCAGCTCACCTAAAGTATGCGTGCTTGGGCCTGGAATGGTTTCGGCTAAATCAAACACGTCTACATCTTCGGTTTGGCAAAAGTACAGGCTACGGTGTAGCTCTTGCAGCACAACTAATTTAGCGCCTTTGTTGGCTGCTTCACGAATTGCGGCAATCGACTTTGCCATATTTTGCTCAGCATTATCGCTATTGCTTTGTTGTACGAGTGCAACGGTTAATTTTGCAGGGCTGGTCATTGAGCTGCTCCAGTTAAAAATCTACGTGGGAGTTGCATTGTTATACAGTGCAAACTGCCAAATTGTTCAATAATAGGTAGGCAATTAATGCCCACAATTGTGTGCTCTGGGTACGCTTGTTGAATTTGCGTTAAGGCGAGCTTATCGCTTACATCATCGTACGTTGGTACTAATACCGTATTATTAATAATTAAGTAGTTAGCATAGGTGGCAGGCAAACGTGTTTGCTCATCGTCATACACTGCTTTGGGCCAAGGTAAGGCAATTAAATTATATGGGGTGTTATCGGTAGTTTTAAAGCCTTGAAGCTGTTTTTCCATCGCATGCAGCGCGTTGTAATGCTCATCGGTTTTATCGTCGCACTGTACATAAACAAGAGTATTGTTTGGTGCAAAGCGAACTAGCGTGTCTATGTGGCTGTCGGTGTCGTCGCCCGCTAAATAACCATGGTCAACCCATAAAAAGTCAGTTGCTCCTAAGTGCTGTTTTAACAGTGTTGCAATGTCACTTGGGGTTAAATTTGGGTTGCGGTTTTTATTGAGCAAACATTCACTGGTAGTAAGTAATACGCCGTGTTCGTTTATTTCAATGCCACCGCCTTCAAGCACCATATCTACTGCTTGGTAGTCATTATTTGTATCGCTAAGCTCATTGACTAAAACACGGTTTATTTGATTATCTAAATTACTTGCAAATTTATTACCCCAACCGTTAAAGGTAAAATCATACACTTTAAGCTGATTAGGGTTATTTATAGCGGCGCAAGTAAGGGGGCCGTGATCGCGTGCCCATGTATCATTTGTTGGTGTAACTACAAAGTGAACACAGTTTAAGGGGACGTTGGCGGCGTGCAATAGCGCAATAACATGCTCTTTTACAGGCTCACTGTGCGCTACAATAACTAACTGTTGAACTGCGGTAATATGTTTTGCAAGCGCTACATACACAGGCTCAACGCGTGCTAAGTTTTCAGCCCAATCGGTGTTTTTATGCGGCCAAGTTAGCATAACAGCGTCTTGCTCGGCCCATTCTGGTAAAAGTCTAAAATTCATGAGTAATTGATACAAATTAAGGTAGCGCTAGTTTAGCAGTTTGAGTGTACATGTCAGCTATTTATCATCTGCTTGCATGTTTTGTGATTGCTCTAATTGCTGGCGTTTTTTTAGTTGTCGGGTTTGTGCATGCAAACTGGCTCTAACGACTAGTTCTTGGTCGCTGTCTTTTATGGCTATAAAGAGTAAAGTGTATTGGTAATGCTCGGTATCGATTTTTTTAATTGCAACGACTTCGGTATAGCAATAAACAGCTGACGCTTCATGGTGTAAAAAAAGTTTAGTCCGAAACTTTTGCCCTAAAGAATAAACATCCTCTGTTGTAAATTTTACGCCACCGCCGCCATAACTATCGCAATAAATAGCGTTATCTTCGCTTTGCTCTGAGGCGAGAACATGGCTCATTATTAAGTCTATTTTACGTGATTGCGCTTGTAAAAAAACCGCTAGCTCTTGGGCAACATCACCTAAATTACGCAGTGGTCCAAGCGCGCTTTGCTCTAAGCTACTTACTTCATTAGCGAGTTTAAATAAAGGGGGAATGTCTGCGTCTAACTGGGTAAGGTTTTTTGGAACGGCGTTATCATCAACTATGTATAGGTTTACACGGTTACTTTCATCAATTTGAAAATATTGTTCAAACTCACTTAATCTTTGACTGTTCATAGCACTCTCCGCAACACATTTAAGTAATAATAGCGCCCTTAGTGCTAAATTACTAGAATATATGTTTTTTGAATAACTGCTTGAATACTTTATTTATATTCATTTTATAAATATAAAAAAACGGCCAACGTTATCCTAACATTGGCCGCTGGGGTATTGATTAATTTTTACCACTTTAATCATGGCACATAGATGCCGTATGGGGAGGAGACCATTACATCAGGTTATTTAAGCAGCTCGGTTAACTCATGTAAGTTTTTTACAACATGATCTGGTTTTTTAGCCAGTGGGTAAAGTGCTTTACCTGGGCGTGCAATAAAAGTGGTTTGTAAACCGGCTGCTTTTGCGCCGGCTACGTCCCAACCATGTGCTGCAACCATCATGGCATCATTTGGTTTTACATTAAGTTTTTTAAGTACCCATTGGTACGCACGTAAATCAGGCTTGTACACTTTAATATCTTCAATGCTGTAGCGCTCGTCAAAATAATGGGTTAAACCAGCGCTTTCAAATTGTGCTTGTACGCCTTTATTTGAAGAGTTTGTTAGGCTAACCAGCTTATAACCTTGTGCTCTTAATGCAGCTAAACCTGCTTTTACGTCTGCGTGTGGAGGCAGTGTTAATAATGGTGTAACAATCGCGGTTTTTGCTTGCTCGCTGGTAATATTAATATTGTTGTTTTGTGCCACCATTAATAATGACGCCACGCCAATTTGGCCAAAGTCTTGGTAATCGCCAATTACAGTTGATACCAACGAGTGGTGTAGCATAGTAGAAAACCACAATGGTAATAAATCCTCTCGCCCACCAAGTGCTTCGCCTATAGAAGCGCGCATTGAATCTAGATCAAGGAGTGTTTCGTTAACGTCAAAAATTAACACTTTAGGTTTATTTGAGGTTTGTTCGGCCATAGTATCTCCAGATAATAGGCTTGCGCCTAAAATTAATGAAAGGGTTAGGGTTTTTAGGGATGTTAATACAGACATTATTTACTCTCAGATTTTAAAGCGTTTAATACATCAAAAGGTTCAGCGCGTAGGGTGTAGTCTTCAGTTACAAATGCGTAAGTGATCACACCTTGTTGATTAATAACATAAGTGGCCGGTAGTGGTAGTTGAAAGCTTTTATCGCCGTAGTAGTGCTCAAAATCAATACCAAATTCGGTATATAACGCTTGAATACGCTCATCGAGTGTAAACAATAAACCGAACTGCTTGGCTATTTTATTACTTACATCTGAAAGTACATCAAATTCAAGGTCGTTTTTTTGCGCCGTTGACAGTGTTTCATCAGGAAGTTGTGGTGAAATGGCAATTAACTGTGCATTTTGCGCTTTAAATTGTGGCAAGTAATCATTCAGGGCTTTTAACTCTAAATTGCAATAAGGGCACCAGCCACCACGGTAAAAGCTAATAATTACTGGGCCTTGTTTTAATAACGTCGCAAGTTCAACCGTGTTCCCTTGATGATTAGCCAAGCTAAAATTGGTAACTTTTTGCCCTACCTGTAATGCATTATCTTTAATGTGCTGGGCAGTAAGCTCTGCGTTTGTCGTATTCATTAGTGCTAAAACATCTGCAGGGAGCTTTGCTTCTTTTTGCACGTTATAGGCGTCAATTTGCGCTTTTAAACTCATATATAACCTCAATAATTAAGTTACGTTAGATTATATAGTTTTAGTTATTTAAATATAGATTGCAAAAGTGAAAGCTTCATTCGAAAATATTAAACATTGAAAACCCAAAGTAGCTTTTTATGTATAACATAAGTGATTTAGAAACTTTTATAGCCGTAGTAGAGAATAAAGGTGTACTTGCCGCTGCGCGCGAGCAAGGTTTATCGCCAGCAACAGTGAGCCATCGCCTTAGTAAATTAGAGCGAGAGTTGTCTACTGTTTTAGTCTTTAGGGATAGTCGGCGAGTACGTTTATCGCCTGCAGGAGAGGTGTTTTACACGCGTGTGGGCGCTATTATTGAGGCACTGCACGATGCAGAGCATAGTATAGGTGCTCGCAGCTCAACTGTGAGTGGGTTGCTAAGGGTAACTATGCCACCGTGGATTTTTTCTAAGTATGTTATGCCTAAGCTCAGCGAGTTTGAAAGTGAATATCCTCAATTAAAACTCGACTTTTTAATTACGGACCACTTTATTAATGTGGTTGATGATGCTCAAGATGTGGCTATAAGAGTAGGGCAGTTAAACGACTCTGGCATGTTGTCGCGTAAAATAGTCAATAATAGCCGTGTGTTATGTGCAGCGCCTAGCTATATAAATAAACAGGGTATGCCAAGTAATTTAACCGAGCTTGCGGCGCATTATTGGGTATGTTTGCCGTGGCAAAAGCAATTAAAATTATTTGACGAGCAAGGCAAAATCCACAGTTTTAATGCTAAAACCCGCTTTACTATTTCAAACTCAGATAACATGACCCAAGCTGCCATTGCTGGGCATGGCATTGCAATTAAATCAAAAATAGCAATTGGTGAAGAGCTTGCAAATGGCACCTTAGTTGAAGTTATGCCCGGTGTAATGGCGCAAAGCGACGCACCAGTATGGTTTTTACGGCCACAAAACAGCTTAACCACACGTAAAACTGAGGTGTTTTTTAACTTTATAAAGTCATTATTTGTTGCATGCTAACTATATAAGCGGTTGCATGACGCTTTTATTATGAGCAGCGCATGCGTTAGATCAACCTTTGTTCTTATACTCATTTGAGAATATTTTATTGTTGTTATTATCCCCCTCAGGCTTATTGGCCGTTTTATTTCTTTGAGGGATTAAATTTAACAATGAAAAAAGTGACGTACATTGTGTTAGTAGGTATTGCACTCTTGGTGTTTGCCTTTATGGGCGCTAAGCTCATTCCTATTACTTTAGCACCACCTTTAGCTGCAACACATAAAGTAGATATTAACGATCAAACGCTCATTGCTCAGGGCGAATACTACGCACGAGTTGCTGACTGTGTTGCGTGCCATACGGCACCCGGCGGAAAACCTTTTGCGGGTGGCTTAGGCATGCAAACACCTATGGGGGCTATTTATTCTACAAATATTACTCCCGACATCGAAACAGGCATTGGTAGTTATAGCTACGCCGATTTTGAACGTGCAGTTAGAAAAGGCATTCGCCAAGATAACCAACCGCTTTATCCTGCTATGCCTTTTGTGTCATATAAAATAGTAAATGATGCTGAAATAGAGGCAATGTACGCGTATTTTATGTCAAGCGTTAGCGCAGTAAAGCAACAAAATCAACAAACAACCATTCCATGGCCTGCAAGTATGCGTTGGCCATTAGCATGGTGGCATGCATTATTTTCACCAGCGCGTAGCTTTACAGCTAACCCCAATTTAACGACTGAGCAAAATCAGGGTGCCTATTTAGTTGAGGGATTAGCTCACTGCGGTGCGTGCCATACGCCACGTGGTATTGCTTTTCAAGAAAAGGCGCTATCAGATGATGCATCGGGTCAGTTTGTATCAGGCTCAGTACTGGAGGGCTGGTATGCTAAAAGTTTACGTAATGAAGGGTTAGGCTTAGCAACCTGGAAACAAGCCGATATTGTTGAATTTTTAAAAACAGGACGTACCGACAAAACTGCCGCATTTGGCAGCATGGCCGATGTAGTGGCGCATAGTACGCGGTACTTTACTGATAAAGATTTAAATGCTATTGCTAGCTATTTGCATCAGTTAGCACCGCGCCCTGGGTATGAAAAAAATTGGCAGTCAAAAGCAGATACCACTACAAGTGCATTGCGGGCAGGTGACTTTTCGGCCTCTGGTGCTTTGTTGTATATGGAGCAGTGCGCCGCGTGTCATCGTTTAGATGGAAAAGGCGCACCACGTATTTTTCCAGCATTGGCTGGTAACTCTATTGTGTTTGCAGAAGATCCCAGTTCGTTAATTCAAGTCACTTTAGCAGGGGGTGAAATGGCAACAACCGCGCATGATGTAATGACATTTACTATGCCTGAGTTTTATCATTTAAAAAACCAAGAGTTAGCCGATGTTTTAAACTTTATTCGCAACAGTTGGGGCAATCATGGCAGCCATATTTCAACTCGAGATGTTGCGACTATGCGCCGTGTAGTTGACCATGCTCCGGTACATTATGTACCCGCAAAGGAGATAGAAAATGAATAAGTTACTAGGGATAAGCGTGCTTGTAGTTGTAATTTCGGTTGCTGCTTACATGGGTTATGAAAGCCGTTTTTATGATGCGCCTGATGCAAAAACTTACGATGTAATTAATGCCGAAGGTAAAGTGATTGATCAATTTACCATTCCTAAAATTACCGATGTAGTAGGCCACAAAGATGAAGAGGCTATTTTATACGGTATGCGCTTACTTAACGAAACGGCGCGCTTATTGCCCGATAATGTAGGTAACGGGCTCAATTGCAATAGTTGCCATATGGGGCAAGGTAAACGAGAGTTGGGGGCACCCTATATAAATACTTATAATCGCTATCCGCGCTTTAATCCGCGTGCGCAACGCGTACTTGATTTAAACGAGCGTATTAACGGCTGTTTTCAACGTTCGATGAATGGTAAACCAATCCCAATAGATTCGCCAGAAATGCAAGGTATGCATGCTTATATGAAATGGTTGGGTGGTGATGTGGCACCGGGCAATACCGTTAAGCTAACTAGCCTAGAGTTTTTTAAAGTAGGCAAATATACAGCAAACGCAAATAACGGTGCACAGGTTTATGCAGCGCAATGCGGTACTTGTCATGGCAGTGATGGCGAGGGGATAAAAGATCAATTTGGTGATTATATTTTCCCACCATTATGGGGCGATGATTCATTTAACATTGGGGCAGGTATGGCACGAGCCTCTCGAGCAGGTGCATTTGTTATTCATAACATGCCATTGAGTGTGAGTCGTGAAGCGCCGCTTGGGCAGATCACTTTATCAGAGCAAGAGGTTGTTGATGTTGTGGAATACTTTACTAAAAAGCCACGTCCAGACTTTGCAGGTAAAGAAAACGATTGGCCAGGTATGGATAATCCCGCTGATTCTCGTTATTAATACAGTATGCATAACCGCTTAAGCTAACAAGGTTAAGCGGTTTTTTATTGCTGCAATGTACTTAGTTAAAACTCAGATTATTTACTCTGTGTATACTAGAGTAGTACAAAAAAGCGCGCCGTTTTGGCGCATTTTTATTGGCATAACATAAACCTAATATTTGAATTAAGACCATTACCTCAGATTATTTAAAATTCCACATTGACCATATACCTACTTCATTTTGAGTTCGCTCAACTGTTGCACTATCAATATTATTTTGCTTAGCAACAAGCGCCAGCGTTAAATAAGAAGTTGCCTTATAATCAACACCTAGTTGTATGTAATCACGTTCTAAACTAGCGTTTAAACGTCTATTAGGGTTGATTGTATCGTACCGAGCAAATGCAGAGTAACCCGGTTTAAAAGCATAACTTGCCCAAGTCCCCCAGCCGCTGCTAGCGTCTTGCGGTATTTTGTTAACTTGGTTCCAGTTGTCGTTATATACATATTCAACGCCAAAACGTACCCCTTGATGCAGGTAACTTAGCGCTGCATTGAAACGCTCTGCAGTATGATTTTTCTCGGCCTCGTCTTTATCAAGTGTGCGTGTACCTTGATAAGCACCTAAAGCAAAATCAAATTGTTTATTTATATGCCACACAGCCGATGCTTCTAAATCAATTCGATCGCCCACAGTTGGCTTTTGAAAACCACCCCCAGTAATAGCCGATACAGCATACGAAAAGTGCGCCGATTTATGGCCATAATGAATACCTAAATCGGTTGGACCGGCTAATTTGTTTTTTGGCGTTAAGCTCGGATCAACATAACGATACCCTACACGGCGTGCGATGTAATCAATCCATGGCAGTTCAGCAACACCAATTTTAAGCGTACTTCCTTGATTAAAATTGCGTTTTATATAAGCATGACGAAACCAAATGTCGGTAGGGTCTTGCTGGCGTTGCCACTGCACATCTGTGGTCACTGTTAATGACCAGTCATCATTAAATTGATGGTCTAAATTAAGATAAAAGCGCTTTACATCAAGTTGCCAATCTTCAATATCCTGGTGCTGATCGTCAATTTGAATATTACTAAAATTCGCAAATACTTGGCTCGATAACGTGGTTTGCGATGCGCTCACCGGTGCACTAATAACAAGCAATCCACTTACTGCTAATAATACAGAAACACTTAAACTTGTTTTATTAAACACCACAAAACTCCCTTAGGTTGCTTACATTCAAGCGAGATAAATTTTGCATATTATAGCTTTTTAGTTGTTGCACCACGAACTTGCTAATACGTTATTTAGTTAAAGCATGACCTAGGTCAAAATGCAGGTTTATTACTGTTTTAATAACATATAAAGAGACTTTTAAGGCAACGAAAAAATAACCGTGGATTAACAATTTACCTTGTAATTAACGTTAAAATTAGTCATCTTAACAAACTTAGGTTTATACAATAATAAGGGATGAAATTAAGGATGGCGCGAGGACTCAAATTAGCCACTACATTTACAGAGTTATCGACTCATTTACGCCGCTTTGTTTCACGAATAGTGTTACCTGACGACGTAGAAGATATAGTGCAAGAAACCTTTATTAAAAGCTACGAAGCTGATTTAAAACAAGATATTCAATTTACGCGTAGTTACATGCTCAAAACTGCTAAACACCTTGCCCTTAATCATATTGCTAAATGGGATAATAAATTTAGCGACTCCCTTTGTGATGATCATGAATTACCAAAGTTACTTAAATCAATACAACTAGAGGACGAGTACACCTCGAAAGAGCGTTTTTTATTGTTTTGTCGGGCAACAGAGCAACTAAGCTTGACGGTTCGTAAGTGTTTTATATTAAAAAAAGTGTACGGTATGAGCCAAAAAGAAATTGCCCAGCAACTACAGTTAAGTCAAAGCACAGTAGAAAAACATATTGCAAAAGGGTTACTACAAACCATGCTATACATGCGAGAGCATTCTCAGGATGAAAATGAGCAGTATAAAAAGCACGACACCGCTGCTCAAAAGCCAACTATAGTGAGTGTGGCAAAATGAGTAATATTCATCAATTTACACCAAAAGATTTAATTTTAGAAACAGCAGCTAATTGGATAAGCGCGATAGATCGCGGTTTAAACAAGGTTGAAAAAGAGCAATTTAAATTATGGATGCTGCAAAGTAATGCACACCAAGACGCCGTTTACGAACTCGCTAAGTTGTGGGACGAACTGAGTGTATTAAACGAGTTAAGCACTTTATTTCCGCATAAAAACAATACCGAGGAAAAAAGTAAATGGGTGTTTTCGTATGGTATCGCGGCCAGCTTATTTGCTGCGTTAATGATTTGCAGTTACTTATTGGTTAATTTAGAGACTGGTTATAACCAAGCCCTAGCGAAAGTTAATTATACTAAAATTTATAAAACCAAGGTGGGAGAGCAAGCCACTTACGTACTGCCCGATGGCACCATAGTGCAACTTAATACCAACAGCCTATTAGAGGTTGCCTATAGTAAAGGGCGCAGACAGTTATTACTGAGTAGAGGGGAAGGGCGTTTTAATGTTGCTAAAGATGCTACGCGGCCATTTAGTGTGATGGCAGGTGATAAAAGCTTTACAGCATTAGGTACTGTATTTAATGTGCAGCGCAATACCTCATCTCATTTAGAATTAGTGGTAACCGAAGGAAAAGTGATGATCACTGATCCGAGTGTAGCTGTTGATGCTAACGATTTTAAAGCCTATCAACTAGCCGATAACAGCACCCAAAAAATTAGAAAAATAAACGCAAATATTGTGCTCTCAGGCGAAAAAGCAATTATAGAAAAAAGTGTTACAGCGCCTATTAAACGCCTCTCTGCTGACGATGTGCAACGAGATTTAGCGTGGCAAAATGGCATGCTAATTTTTAACGGAGAACAATTAAGCGATGCCTTAAATGAAGTTAGCCGTTATACCGCTACTCGGTTTGAGCTTTCATCGGCAGAGCTTGCAAATATTAAAGTTGCAGGGGTATTTAAGGCGGGTGATGTTGCTGGGCTACTTGAAAGTTTAAAAACAAATTTTTCGATTGATCACGAACGCTTAGGTGAGCACGTAGTTAGCCTTAAACGTCAAACTAAGTCATAAATAGCAGCGCCTAAAATCATGCTAATGTTGGATTAAGTTGCAATTATGAACATGCAAAGTAAAAAATATATTAATAAAAAGAATAAAACCTATAGAGGATTTTTGTTTGCCAACTGTTTATATAAGTTGCGCAGTAACCAAACGCATTTATTGTGTAGTTTGAGTGTGCTTGCATCGGCTTTTTTTAGCTTGAATGTTTTAGCCACAGTAACTACCGGGCAAATGGTGCAATTTGATATAAAAGCGCAGCGAGCAGACAAAGCTTTAATAGAATTTGCTAAGCAAACTGAGCAAACCGTGGTGTTTTCTTATGAGTTAGCTAAACAATATAATGCAAATTCGCTTTATGGTTTTTACACCCAATTAGATGCACTGGAGGCACTGTTAGGTGACAGTAAGCTCGATGCGGTTGTTGATCAAAATGGTTTACTGAGTATAAAACTCAAACAAATCAATAGGAAAAATAACAACATGATGAAGCTTTCAGGCGTTAGTGCAGCAATATTGCCTGCATTACTTGCTGCAAACACTCAGGGCGTTAATGCTGCTGAAGATGTTGCCCAAGAAAAAATAGAAAAAATTGCCATTGTCGGGAGTCGTGTAGCAGGTCGTTCAGTTGAAGATTTACCTGTTCCGGTTGATATTTTAAGTGCAGAAGCACTAGAGAATACAGGGCAAACAGAAGTGGGCAGAATGCTGCAGTCAATTGCGCCTTCGTTTAACTTTTCAAGCTCGTCAATTAGTGATGGCACCGACGCCCTTCGCCCAGCAACACTGCGTGGTTTAGGCCCAGATCAAACATTAGTACTTATTAACGGTAAGCGCCGCCACCAAGCCAGTATTATTCATATTAATACTTCGGTAGGTCGTGGTACAGCGGGTACCGATATGAATGCTATTCCGGCGTCGGCAATTAAGCGCATTGAAGTACTGCGTGACGGTGCTGCAGCGCAATATGGCTCAGATGCCATAGCGGGTGTTATTAATATAGTACTCAAAGATGGTAGCGAAGGTGGTAAAGCCGCAATTAACTATGGCCAATATTCAGAAGGCGATGGTGAAACGATAAACCTTGATTTTAATAAGGGTTTTGCTTTAGGTGATAAAGGTTACGTAAATACTACGCTTAACTACCGTGATCGTGCGCCAACTAACCGTGCCGGTTTACATGGCTCTTGCCAATTTAATGGTTGTACAACACTTGATGACGGCACTTTAGTAGCGGGCGATCCGCGAGAGCTAACAGCCGACAGAGATACCTTTAGAATAGGCGATGCCGACTCACAACAATTTGGCTTAATTGTAAGCACAGGTTATGAGTTAGGTGATGGCGAACTATACGGTTTTATTACTTATTCAACGCGCGATAACGAGTCGGCAGCGTTTTTCAGGCACAATGCCAACGGTGGCGGTAATACGGTTTTACAAGATAACGATGCGACAATTCAGGCTGGCTTTTTGCCAAAAATTAACACCACTATCGACGATATTTCGTATAACTTTGGTTACAAAACGCAATTTGATAACGATGCTAGCTTAGACTTATCGTACACCTATGGTGAAAACAGTATTGATTACACTACCAGTGACACAATTAACGCCTCGTACGCTAACTTTTTACGCTACGACCAAGGCTTAAGCGCTGCTGATATTCGCGCCACTATTCCGCGTGAAGCCTATGCTTACGGTATGGAATTATCGCTACAAACGCTTAATTTAGATTTTACTCAAAATTTTGATGATTACTCACTCGCTATGGGCGCAGAAATTCGCACCGATGAGTATCGCATTTTAGAAGGCAGCGAATACGCATACCGAGATTACGACACTAATAACGGCGTAAGTATATACGACGGTTTAAGCGGTGGCGTTGGTAGCGAAGATGCTTCGGGCGGCACGCAAGGTTTTGGTGGTTCATCGCCAATGTCATCGGTTGATGAGTCGCGCGATGTGATTTCGTTCTACCTTGATGCTGAAACCTATATTATTGAAGACGTTATTTTATCGGGCGCACTGCGCTACGATAATTATAAAGGCTTTGGTGATACGGTTAACTTTAAACTAGCGGGTAACTGGTCGATTACTGACGATATATCACTGCGTGGTGCATTAAGCTCAGGTTTTAGAGCGCCGTCAATGCAGCAGCTGTATTTTAATAATATCAGTACTCAATTTGTTGTTGACGATGTTACTGGCAACTTAGTTGCCGAAGAAGTCGGTACTTTTAGAAACGACTCAACATTAGCGCAAAGCTTAGGTATTCCAAAATTAACAGAAGAAAAGTCGCAAAACCGCAGCTTAGGTATAGTGTATAACGTAACAGACAATATTAACGTAACGCTCGACTATTACTCAATTGATATAGACGACCGTATAGTTATTAGTAATCGTTTAGGTAAAGGGTTATCGCCAAGTCTTGACGCTGCATTAATAAGCTCAGGTGCTGGTGCGGGTCAGTTTTTCTTAAATGGTGCTGATACAGAAACGCAAGGTATTGACTTTGTTGCTACCTGGAACACTGAAGGGTTAGGCGGTACGCTTGATTTTACCTTAGCAGCTAACTTTACTAAAACCGATGTGGTGTCGTTATTTACCCCGGCAGGTTCAGGTTTAGAAACAGTACCGGTTGAGGACGTGTTCTCTGACCAAGAAATTTCTATTATTGAAGAGTGGCAACCAGAGGATCGCATTAACTTAAGTGCGCTTTATCAACGTGATGACTGGACAGTTAATTTGTCACTTAATCGCTTTGGTGAGTACACAGTAGAAGATGGCGGCCGCCAGACTTACGGTGCCGAAATATTAACTGATGTTAAAGTAAATTACTTTATAACTGAGAACTTATCGGTAAATATTGGCGCAAATAACTTATTTGATGTCTACCCAGATGAAAATACCATAGGTAATTCACGTACAGGTACTATTGTAGATGCCCAAGGCAATACCATTGTAAGTAGCCCAGGGGTATTTAAATACTCTCGCCGTTCAGCCCCATTTGGCTTTAACGGTGCGTATTACTACCTAGGTGCAGAATACCGCTTTTAATTATAGATACTCCCATTTTTATACTTAATATAAAGCCCAGCATTTAAGAATGCTGGGCTTTTTTAATTGTTTAACCTGAACTCAGCTTTAGGTTGAGTTATTATCCAGAATTTAGGCTACTTACTGCTTTTTCATTCGGCTCATTTCAGCATGACAGCTTTGCATTGTTAGTAATGCTTTAGCTAGTACAGCTTCGCAGTCTGCGGGTTGTGGTTTTTTCATTGCATCTTTAATTTCTTCGAGGGTTTTATCCTCAACTTCTTCTAGCTCTTTAATATACGTATCGTCGTTATTGCTGCTAAATTTAGTGATAAGCGCAGTGTAAGCACGGCGCGCTTCTACCGCAAATGATGAGCCATCTTCACGTTCGCCTTGTTCATTAACAGCAAAAGGTTGTAAGCGTTCAACGGTTACCTTACGCGCATCAATCATGCGCTGGAAAAGGGCGGCAACAGCGGGATCTTTTACGTTCTGTTGGGCTTTTTCGTAAAAATCTATACCACTATTCATTACTTGGATGATGTCAGAAATATGATTTACTTCATTACTTTGATGGGTGTTCATAATGACCTCTCTTATAAATGAAATTAAATGTTCATTTATATAAAAGCAAAGGTTGTTCCACTATAAGAACTTTCGTAGTAGTTTGTTTTTATTGAAATAAATATATAGTGAGGATGATGTTTGCTTACTTATTAGATTAAGTAAGCAAATTTTACAAAGCTTTTGTAACGGTATTACTTAAGTTCTTCAGCAACTTCGGCTACTTTTTGACGTAACCAAATATGACTAGCATCGCGATGTAAGAGCGGGCTCCAAATCATATCTAACTCAAACGGTGGAATAGGAAAAGGAGGTTCTAATATTTTAAGACTAGGATCGTCTATATAAATGTTAGCTGCTTTGGAGGGCAATGTTGCTATTAAGTTTTGTACTTTGGCTAAATGTACTGCCACATGGTAGTTACGGGTAAAGGTGGCAATATTACGGTGTTTACCAAAATGAGCGAGTGCTTCATCAACCCAGCCGAGTTTTTGCACATCTTTAGGATCCATTCCTACGCCTACACCAAAACCGGTTTTACTTACCCAAATATGGCGTGCTTTTAAGTAGCTCTCTAGGCTAAAATTGTCAATAATCGGGTTATCGGATTTAACTAAACAGCAAAAACTATCTTTCCAAATGCGCTTATGATGAAACGATTGCGGTAGGTTTTCAAAGCGATTGATTGCCATATCCACTTTGCCATTTTCCACATCATGAAAGGTCACATCACTAGGGGTGAGTATATCTAAGGTGGTGTCGGGGGCTTCTGCGTGTAATTTACTTAATAGCTTGGGCGCTAAGGTACTGGCCGCATAGTCACTGGCCATTATTCTAAATACGCGTTTACTTTGGCTTGCTTCAAACTCACGATTAGGCGCAAGTGTTTCCTCTAGGGTCATTAATATTCCGCGAATAACGGGTTGTAACTCTAACGCGCGCTCTGTGGGTACCATGCCATCGCTGGTGCGTACTAAAATAGGATCGTTAAATAAGTTACGAAGGCGCTTTAAGCCATTGCTCATGGCAGGTTGAGTAATACTTAACCGGTTTGCTGCGCGGGTAACATTACATTCGCGCAATAAAGTATCGAGATAAACCAGTAAATTTAAATCTATTTTACTTATATTCATTGTGTGTCCTTAACGCTTTACCAGTGATGGATAAAACGTTGTGCTGTCGGGTATGGATAAATATGACTAACCTGACCATTTTTAATATTTTGCTGTGCTTGCTTCCAAAAGTTAACATCAATAAGCTCTGGATGTGTGCTCATTAAAAACTGCTTGTAGATTGGGTTAGGCATTACAAAGGTGCAAAGTTGCTCAGGAAATACATCTTGCGGTGCAACCGAATAGCTTTGCTCATCCATTAAGTAGTCGTCATACGTTTTTGCTTTAGGCAGTGCTCTAAAATTCATGTCGGTTAAATATTGCACTTCATCGTAATCATAAAAAATAATACGTTTGTGTTTACTAACACCAAAGTTTTTTAACAGCATGTCGCCGGGAAATATATTAACAGCAATCATTTCTTTTAGTGCCTGGCCATACTCTTCAATCGCGTCGGCGGCACTGGCATCATCGGCATTTTCTAAAAATAGATTAAGCGGTGTCATGCGTCGCTCAATATATAAATGTTTGATAATAAGCCAGTCGCCTTCAATTACCATGGATGAGCCAATGGTTTGGTGTAACTGCTGCAACAAGTTACTATCAAACCGCGCTAAAGGAAATACGACGTTAGAATACTCTATGGTGTCGGCCATGCGGCCAACCCGATCGTGTTTCTTTACCAACTGATAGCGCTTTAACACGGTATCACGACCAAAAGGTTTACTTTCGCCAAATTTATCTTTAATAATTTTAAATACATAGCCGAATGAGGGCAGAGTAAATACCATCATCACCATGCCTGGTGTACCAGGGGCGATAGTAAATTCGTCATTAGAGTGAGTTAAATGATTTAAAAACTCACGGTAAAACTCGGTTTTACCTTGTTTATGAAAGCCAATAGCGTTGTAGAGCTCAGCTATGGTTTTATTGGGCATTAACTGGTTTAAAAATCGGACTAATGCGCAAGGCGCATGGGTTTCTACCATAAAGTAGGCACGCGCAAAGCCAAAAATAACTCGCATTTGCGACGATTTAGTCAGTAGTGCGTCTAGGTACAAGCCTTTATCTTCATGGTGCAGTACTGCAATAATAAACGGCTGTACGCCGCTTTGCGATACCACTCGCCCTACAATATAGGCGGCTTTGTTACGGTAAAATGGAGTGTGCAGTATATCAAAGCGCATTTGCCAGGCTTTATGGTGCGTATCGGGCGCTTGTTTATAAAATGCTTTTACCAGCAGTCGTATGTCTCGTTCTAAGTTTACAAAGGGGGCTTTAAAATCAAAGTGATTAATGATCTGTTTAATTGTGGGCTTTAGGCCGTCAACCACAGGAAAATAGCTGCGATACTCAGCTTCTACTGGCACTGCAGGCGCATCTTTTAGAGTGGCTTCTACAAAAATAAAGTCGTTATGAAAATAACGGCGATGATACAGGCGGCAAAATACCGAGTTATAAAAAGTTTCGGCAAGCTCAGCTTGAGGATGAAAACATAAAAAATGTTGATAGAGCTTTTTTACTTCTAGCCACAGCTGTTCGTCGAGTTGTTCGGTTTGTTGTTGTCGAAGTGTGGCGGTGGTTTCGTTAACCCGATCATCATAATGGCTAATACGTAATCGGCTTATATCATTAATTGCTTGCCAGTCTCTTTTAGCAAACGCCAGCGGTGCTTTTGCCGTGGTTTTTTGAAATAACAGGTAGTGCTTTTTAAAGCCCGTTAAAATTAATTCAGCAATATGACGAGGCTGCATCATTACTCCTTATTAGACGCTAGAGCTTATACTCTATCATTGTTAAGAGTATGTTATTCTCGATTTAAAACCAAGCTAAATTAAGATGTTATTTATTCATGAGATAAAGGTTACTGATAGTTGTCTATTTTTTTTTGTAATTTATTAATGCGCTTTTTTACCATATTAATTTGTGCTTTATAGTTTTTGTTAATTACTTTTTGTTTTTTAGCAATATCGGCGGCAATACGTTTTTTATCTTCCTTGGCTAAAATATGGTTAAGGCGCTGTTGCTGTTTATAATCAGCTTGGTCTTTTTTACGATCTAATATTGCTAACTTATGTTGATTACTGCGCAGCTCTGCCTGTAAGCCTGCTAGTAAGCTTTCGCGCTCCAGTTCGTTTAATTGCTTGGTGTAATCTACTTTAGGGCCTACTTGCTGATTTATTATGGTGTTAACTTTGTATACGGTGGCGTTGTTATCGCACGGGAATTGAGAAAAGGTGGTGCCTTCTTGTGTAACACACTTGTAGTAACTGGTTGCACTGAAACTGTTAAAGCTTAAGGTTGTAAGCAAGAGGAAAATAAAAATACAGTACAGCTTAATCATATTGGCTATCCCTAAGAGTGTTTTACTGCGTTAAATTAATAACGTTAAAGTAAAACTATAACCTAGCTTGGCGGTATAGCAAGCTAGGTTAATAATAGCCTTATTGAGTAAAGGTTTTTAACTTTTTGATACTGTGAACTAAAAATGGAATGTCTAAGCCTTGCTCAATAGAAAATCCTTCGGCGGCAGAAATATTTTTAAAGTCGCCATCAGGATCAATTAAGGTAATTCTATCCTTTTTATACGCTATAACCACGCCTTGAGAATAATTAACACCCATATTATCTTTTTTCTGGTGTAAGTTAACACCAAGCATAGTTTGCTCAGCAATAGCGTTGCAGTTTAAATACTGCCCAACAGCGGTCGCTATTATATCGCTAGGTTGAATAAGGCCATTAACGCGAGTGATCCGTTTATCTGAACTATAAAGCGTTGAGGTAATTACCACCTCTTTATTATTATCAGCCAAACTAAAAGCATAAACATGAGTATTTTTATCGCGAGGTGCTAAATCATCAGTGCCTTTAATAATTCTAATTGCACTATTAGTGTGGGTTTGATCGTTAATAAAATTTAACGCTGCAATACCCGTTACTTCAACACTGCGACGTTGGCTTTGCCATGCGGGTAATGTTTGCTCATTTATAATTGTAGATTTATAAAATGCTGGTAAACCATAAACTAAACTAAAGAGCATATCGTTATGATCGGTTGGTTGTAAAAACTGCTTAGTGCTATACAAGTTTTTATTACTGGCAAATTGAGCAAGCTGCTGCGCTGTTTCAAATACAAAAATATCAATTTTAGCCGGTGTGTAATCTTCGCATTTTGTCAGCGGAGTAGGCAATTGGTAGCTAATGTTTTGTTGATTAATTTGCACATTATGCGCTTGTTTATAGCTTTCTATGTCTAGTAGATCATTTTTAGCTAATAAACTTTTAGCCGTTGTAGGGTAAGAGAGTGGTAAAAAGTTATCTTGTTTAGTTACATCAAACTTTAAATTAGCGTCTGCCCAAATATGAATACTATGACTTAAAGCAAAACAAATCACTAAAAATGAACTCGCGTAGCGAGCAAACTTGAGCTGCTTTAAACGCGCTAAATTTTGCCAAGTAAAATTACTGACCGTTAACTGAAAACCTAAAATAACTAAAACTATGCCACCGGCTAAAATAGTTGTTAAAGCGGGTGAGCTGTTTAAGCGGTGCCATAAAAGCGAAATGATCTCAGGTAAAGCAGAACTACTTAAGTGATAACCTAAATTAAAATAAACATAAGCATCAAGTGTGAGTAAAGAGGCGCCAAAGGTAGCAATAACTGCAGCCATACCGCGAATATGGAGAGGGTATGGAAAAACTAAACTGAGCGGAAATACCGTCAGCACAAACGCTAAAAAGGCAATAAAGCTAGTATGGCTAAGCCAAGTAACTAGCATATAAGTAATACCCATAAAGCTTGTAGGTGGCGAGTCGGCAAACAAGTAGCTTAAGCTAATTAAGAGCGCTAAGCCAATATTGGCAAAGGTAAACCAATGCCCCCAACTTAGTAATTGACTCGCTTTTGATGAAAACTGATTGTGCTGCGATAAATTCATAGAGTTTATTTAACCGACTGTGCGAGAGCTTTAGCAAAGTTCTCGGTAACGGCTTGTCTTTTCCCTGTTGGTACATGCTCTTTTAAGATATGCGTGATAGAATTTCCTAAACACATAAGACTCAAATCAACCGGCGCATTGTGTTGAGTTAACACATCAATAAGCTGATCGACGATTTGTTCTACTTGTTCATTAGAGTATTTTGATAAGATTGGCATCAGTTGGTTCAATTTAATAGTTATATTCTCACATTTTAACACCAGAGGCGTGAAAAACAAAGATGGCAACAGACGTTAAAAAACTAGTCGTTCATTATGTAGACAAAAAAGACGGCGATACTCAAATTCATTTACGTAATGATGAAATGCTAATCAACGATAAAGTAGCTGTGTTTATTGAGCAATTGCATCATGCATATAATGGTAAGCCAGGTAAAGGCTTTTGCGCTTTTAGTGGCGATAAAAACAGCGTAGTTGCATCGGCAATGCAAAGTTACCGTAACAACGAACTTGGCTTTTGGCATATGACAGATCAAGCATCGAGTGTGTTGAAAGAGGAGCTTGATAAATACGCATTTAATGAAACCGGTTATTTAGTGTTTTGTCACTATCAGTATGTGGCTACAGACTACATGCTGATTGCGATGATTAATATTAAAGAGCATTACTCAATTACCTCTGAGCTTGATTTAGCATCGTCACGTCATTTAGATATTTCGCGTATGCAATTAGCGGCACGAATCGATTTAACCGCTTGGGACACCCAAGCGCAAGACAATCGTTATATTTCATTTATTAAAGGCCGCGCAGGGCGCAAAGTTGCCGATTTCTTCTTAGACTTTTTAGGCTGTGAAGAAGGTATTGATCCTAAACAACAAAGCCAAGTAATGCTCAGTGCTGTAGAGGATTACTTATCAGAGCAACAATTTGATAAATCAGAAAAAGATGATTTACGTAAACAAGTATTTGATTACTGTAATGATTGTGTAACGACAGGTGAAGATGCCAACGTAAGTGAGCTTTCGGCAACACTTACAAAAGGCGATGACAGTCCGTTTGACAGCTTTTGCAAAGAGCAAAGTTACGATTTAGAAGAGTCATTCCCCGTTGATAAAAAAACAGTGGCAAGTATGGTTAAGTTCTCCGGTTTAGGTGGCGGTGTAAGTGTGAGCTTTGAGCGTAAACACTTAGGTGAACGTGTTACTTATAATGAAGCAACCGATACCTTAGTGATCAAAGGCATTCCGCCAAACTTAAAAGATCAGTTACAACGCTTCATGGAAAAAGAACAAGACTAATGCGATTGATATAAAGTTACAGGTACAAAAAAGCCCCGCTAGTTAATAATTAACTAGCGGGGCTTTTTAATGAGTATTGTTAATCAACACTCATTGTTTTAGTCATTGTAGAACTTGCACGACCAGCAGGTTTGATTGAACCCGCACGTAAACCACTGTCTGGCACTAGTTCACGTTTATCGTGAGCCATAGCAACAGATGTATGTTTTACTTCGCTATCAGCTACAGGGGTAGGCTGTGCCATTGGCGCACTTGCTGACCCTTGAGCTATCGCTGTTTTAACATGTGGTGCTGCAGTTACTACTGGAGTTTCAACTTTAGCTGGCTCTTCAGTTACCACTGGCGCTTCAACTTTAGTTGGCTCTTCAGTTACCACTGGAGTTTCAACTTTAGTTGGCTCTTCAGTTACCACTGGCGCTTCAACTTTAGCTGGCTCTTCAGTTACCACTGGCGCTTCAACTTTAGTTGGCTCTTCAGTAACTACTGGGGTTTCAACTTTAGCTGGCTCTTCAGTTACTAATGGAGTTTCAACTTTAGCTGGTTCTTCAGTTACTACTGGCGCTTCAACTTTAGCTGGCTCTTCAGCTGCTACTGGCGTTTCAACTTTAGCTGGCTCTTCAGTTTGTACTGGCTCTTCTACAGCTTCAACTTTGGCTAAGTCTTCAACCGCAACGGCTTGTTCAACTTGTTGCGCTGCATCCGCAGGTGTAGCTGCAGATTTAGCTTTAAGCTCTGCTTCATACTCTGCAGCAGCTTGGTCGGCAACAGGAACAAATGCCGGTGCTTCATCTGACTTAGCTTCATTGCCTTCACCTTCAGGGCGACGACGACGCTGACCTGATGCACGAAGATGACGAGGTGAGCGACGTGAACGTGTACGAGTTTGCTCTTGCTCGTCTTCGGTTGTAGGTGTTTCATCGTTAGAATCAACATCTTCAACTTTTTCTTCTTTAATATGAGCTGTTTTTTCTGCCGCTGTTTGAGTTTGCTTTTCTACAACAGGTGCTTGCTCTTGGGCTACTGGTGTTTCTTTTTCTGTAGCTTGTACAGGTGTTTCATCTGTTGTTTGTACCTGCTCAGCATTTTCATCTTGCAGGCGTACTTTTTTACGCAAATTACGACGCTGGCGACGAACCTTTGGTTTTTGATCCTTTGGCTCTTCGGCTTGAACTGGCTTAGTTTCAGCTTCTGCTTTTGCAGGTGCATCAACTTTTACTGCATCTTTATCTTCAGTGCGTGGCTCTGGGCGCTTACGTGAATTAGGATTGCGACGACGCTTATTGCGATTCTCGCCTCTCTCTTGGTTCTCGTTAGTTTGCGTTGCTGCTTCAGGTTGATACAGAGTTAGTTTTAACCTCTTCATCCGCAGTACGCTCAGTGCGTGGCTTAGAACGAGGGTTATTACGGCGACGCTGATTGTTGTTATTACGGCGACGATTATCGTTATTACGCGTATTATCGCGCGTTTCTTGTTGCTGTTTTTGTGTTTCTTCTTTTTTCACTTCAACGGTTTCGCTGGCGAATAAAGATTTAAACCACTTACCAATTGCATCCAGTAAACCGCTTTGCGCTTTAGTTTCAGCAGGGGCAACAACGTTAGCAGGAGCCGCTTGTGGAGCTGGTGCTGCAGGCATTACAACGCCTTTTAACATTGGCTCTTCACGTACTGGTGCTACAGGCGACTTAGACATTTCAAATGCTTCAGGCTCTGGAGCAACAATTTGTCCATAGCTTACTGTTTCAATCGTTTCGTCTTTACGTAAGCGCATTACTTCGTAGTGTGGTGTTTCCATGTGTTGATTAGGAATGATCACTATGTCGCACTTATGTTGTTTTTCCATGCGATGAACACTACGGCGCTGTTCATTTAATAAATAAGCGGCAACAGCAACAGGCACTTGAGCATTAACTTGTGCAGTGTTGTCTTTAATTGCTTCTTCTTCAATTAAACGCAAAATAGACAGTGCAATTGATTCGTTAGAACGAATCGTACCTTGACCACTACAACGTGGACATGGGCCTTGGCTTGCTTCACCTAATGAAGGGCGCAGACGCTGACGCGACATTTCGAGTAAACCAAAACGTGAAATTTTACCAATTTGCACACGAGCACGATCAGGACGAACAGCGTCTTTTAGACGGTTTTCTACTTCACGCTGATGGCGTGGTGGTGTCATATCGATAAAATCGATAACAATTAAGCCACCTAAGTCACGAAGACGTAATTGACGTGCAATTTCATCTGCTGCTTCTAAGTTAGTATTAAGTGCTGTTTCTTCAATATCGCCGCCTTTTGTTGCTTTAGACGAGTTAATATCGATAGAGGTTAATGCTTCTGTAGGATCAATTACAATTGAACCACCTGAAGGCAAGCGTACTTCACGCTGGAACGCAGACTCAATTTGGCTTTCAATTTGGTAATGCGTAAATAATGGCGTATCACCTTGATAAAGCTTAACACGGCTCATAAAGTCAGGGCGAAAACGTTCAATATGCGCTTTAGCTTCTTCAAAAACACGTGGTTTATCAATTAATATTTCGCCAATATCACGACGTAAATAGTCGCGAATTGCACGAAATATTACATTGCTTTCTTGGTGTATTAAAAACGGCGCTTTAGCACTGTCGGCTGCAACACCAATTGCTTCCCAATGAACAAGTAAGGCTTTTAAATCGTAGTTTAATTCTTCAAACGATTTGCCAACACCAGCAGTACGAACAATTAAGCCCATACCTTTAGGAAGTTCTAAACGACTAAGTGACTCTTTTAGTTCAGTACGCTCATCACCTTCAATGCGACGAGATATACCGCCAGCACGAGGATTATTAGGCATTAAAACTAAGTAGCTACCGGCAACGCTGATAAAGGTAGTAAGTGCTGCGCCTTTTTGGCCACGCTCTTCTTTATCAACTTGTACTATAACTTCTTGACCTTCTTTGATCACGTCACGAATATTCGGACGGCCATGGAAAGTATACCCAGCTGGGAAGTAAGTACGGGCAATTTCTTTTAAAGGAAGGAAACCATGACGATCAGCACCGTATTCAACAAATGCTGCTTCAAGAGATGGTTCAATGCGAGTGATTTTGCCTTTATAAATATTGGCTTTTTTCTGTTCGTGACCTGGGCTTTCTATATCTAAATCATATAGGCGCTGGCCGTCAACCAGTGCTACGCGCATTTCTTCTTGCTGCGTTGCATTGATTAGCATACGTTTCATATTGTTACTCTACTAGTTTGTGTCGCTGACATGACGCTGTTTTCACGTCTGTTCAGTTATTCCTATTTTTAGAATGTGCAGCCTCACGACTGGGTCTTTAATGGAACGGCTCTGTTTTTTGCGTACGCAGTATTTTTAAATGCAGGCAAACAATAGTGTATTTATTACTATTAAATTCATAGCAGGGCTAAAACTGTCGGCTTTTCAGCTACGTTACACGTTTTACCCAGAAGTTGGCCTGTCATACTAATCTTATTAAATGCCGTTCATATTTAGGCGCATAGGGCTCGTTAAGTAAGTGAGTAATACAATGTGATGTACTACTAAAATCCATTTTTGTGAGCAAAAATCGCTGCCAATGTTAATGACGACTTATTTATTAGATTTTTTTAGTTCTAAATAAGCTGCTGTACGGTACTACAATTGAGCAAGTGCTGAACGACGTTTTTACGTCGTCACTATCAGACAAATTATCTGTTCATTGCTTTTTCAATCGCATTAAAAATCAATTCATGTTCAAACTTAACTGGCAATATATTACGCGCATTGCCGCTAATTGATCGCACGTGTTGACTGGGTATGTATAAAAGCTTTGGAAAACTTAACTCGGATCTGTATGATCAATTACCCAGAATGTGCATCACGAATGTATTACTGCGTTAAAAAGCACCGTTGTTATTTGCAAATACTAAATATTTGCGCTGCTGATTATCCCACTATTATAACTGTGTTAGCAACTAAATTATTTTTCTTAAATTAGTGATTAGGCAATGTCAGAAAAAAACGACTTACAAGTAACTTATGTCACGATCAACGAAGACCATTTAGGTCAACGAATTGATAACTTTCTTATTACCCATTTAAAAGGGGTGCCTAAAAGCGCAATTTATAAACTTTTGCGTAAAGGTGAGGTGCGCGTTAATAAAAAACGCATTAAGCCGGTATATAAACTGCAGCTAGAAGATGTTCTACGTATTGCGCCAATTAGGGTGGCAGAACGAGAAGAGTTTGTGCCTTCAAAACTTGATAAAGTAACACGCCTTGAAAATGATATTATATTTGAAGATAAATACCTGATTGTTATTAATAAACCATCGGGTATGGCGGTACATGGTGGTAGTGGCTTAAGTTATGGTTTAATTGAAGCGCTGCGAGTATTACGCCCAGAAGAGCGCAGTTTAGAGCTTGTGCATAGACTAGATCGCGATACGTCGGGGTGTTTATTAATTGCTAAGCGCCGTTCAGTACTGACTGCTTTACATGAGCAGTTACGTGAAAAAACCATGGAAAAAAACTATTGGGCGCTAGTTGATGGCCAATGGGACTCTAAAACTAAAAATGTTACCGAAGGGCTGCGTAAAAATACGCTTAAGTCTGGGGAGCGCGTAGTGCGTGTAGATAACACTGAAGGTAAACCCTCACATACCCGCTTTAAAGTGCTTGAGCGCTTTAACGAGTGCTCGTTAGTGCAGGCGTCACCGGTTACCGGGCGTACTCACCAAATACGTGTGCATACACAATGCAAAGGGCATCCCATTGCGTGTGATGATAAATATGGCGATGAAGAGTTTGATAATTCGATGCGTAAAACAGGGTTAAATCGTTTGTTTTTACATGCTCATGACTTAACTTTTTATCATCCTAAAAACGAAACAACCATGCGCGTAGAAGCACCGCTTGATAAAGCACTGGCTAATTGCTTAGTTAAATTGCGTGCTAATAAAACGTGATAGCAGTCAGTTCGCTCAAAAAGTACAAGCTGGTTATTTTTGATTGGGACGGCACAGTAATGGATTCAATAACTAAAATAGTTAATTGTATTCGCAGCAGTGCCGTTGCGTTAAATATAGAACCGCCAAGCAATGAAGCAACAAAAAGCATTATAGGTTTGTCGCTTGATAAAGCCATTGCGGTATTATTTCCGCTGCATAGAGCGCAGCACCAAGCGTTAATTAGTGGATATAAGCAGCATTACCAAACAGATACTACGGCTACACCATTATTTGCCGATGTAGAAAAAGTGCTATTAGCACTACAGCACAGTGGCATTATTTTAGCCGTGGCAACAGGTAAAGGGCGCGCAGGACTCGATCGTTTATTACATCAAAGTGAGTTAGGGCATTATTTTAGTGCAACGCGTAGTAGTGATGACGCAAGCTCTAAGCCATCGCCGGATATGTTGTTTCAATTATTAGCAGAGCTTGGCATAAGCGCCGATGAAGCGGTTATGATTGGCGATACAAAAATTGATATGGCAATGGCGCAAGCCGCGGGTATGGATAGCATAGGTGTCACTATGGGTGTACATAACGCAAAGCAACTTAGCGAGTTTAACCCGATTGCAACTGTTGATAGTTATCAGCAGTTGCAACAGTTATTGCTGCCTGAGCATTAACTAAGGGGGGTATTTGATTGCGCACTTAGCACATCAAGGCCAAACTCAGCTAATAATTGGCTGAGTTTGATCAGTGGTAAACCAATTAAACTGTTGGGATCGTCTCCAGTTAATTTTTCAAATAAACAAATCCCTAGGCCTTCACTTTTAAAACTGCCTGCGCAATTATAGGGCTGCTCAGCATCGCAATAAGCACTTATTTGCGCATCAGTGAGTGTTTTGAAAGTAACATTAAATGGTTCAATGCAGGTTTTACTCTCCCCAGATGTAAGATCGTAAACGCACAGGCCAGTTAAAAATGTTACACTATGGCCGCTAAAAAGGGATAACTGCTTTACGGCATTGTGTTTATTATGAGGTTTACCTAAAATTTGCTCATTAAATACAGCAACCTGATCTGAGCCAATCACTAAGCCTTTACTAAAGTGTTTACTAGCTGCGCGGGCTTTTAATTCACTTAAACGCTTAACTAGTTGTGCAGGGGTTTCATTGTTTAATGCTGACTCGTCAACATTCGGTGAAAATGTATCGAATGGTAGATTGAATTTTTGTAATAAAGACTGCCTAAAGGGTGAGCTTGAGGCTAATATAAGTGGGTACTTCATAGATTGTTTTCCTAACCAAAATCAGATTGAGTTAGGATAAATCAGATCCGTGAGTAAAACACGTGAAAAACCACGTAAATATGGTTTTTTACTTTGACTAACCAACTAACTATCTATATGATGCAGCCCCTATGCAAAAGGTGAAAATTCCCATCACTCTTCATCCAGGCAAAGCAGCGCAACACCGTTTAAAGTATGACGGCATTGTACCGCTTGAGAAACTAACTCGTTTACGAGAAGTTGTGCAGGAAGAAGTAGGTGAAATAGCGGTAAAAATTCATTGCAAAAACGACGACCAAGGTTTTGTTGTGATTAGAGGCAATTTGTCCACACACGTAACTGTCACTTGTCAACGTTGTAATGGTGATTTAGGGTTGGATTTGGTGCAAGATTTTGTTTATTCACCAGTTGGTGATGAAACAGAATCAGACATTTTTCCAGAAGACTACGATGAAGTAGCGCTTGATGAAAATGGTGAAATTAACGTTTTTAATTTAATTGAAGACGAATTAATTTTAGCAGTTCCATTAGTCTCTACCCACAACGAAGCTTCATGCAGTTATTCAGCAAAGCCTGCCAGCTTTGGTGTTTTAAAGGCGGAAGATGAGAAACCTAATCCATTTGATATTTTGAAACAACTTAAGAAAGATTCTTAGGAGAAGACTATGGCTGTACAAAAAAGCAAAAAGTCTCGTGCAAGACGCGGCATGCGCCGTTCACACGATGCGATTAGTGGTCCAAGCTTAACTGTAGATCAAACATCTGGTGAGACTCATCGTCGCCACCATGTGACTGCAGATGGTTACTACAAAGGCGTTCAAGTAATTTCTAAATAAGAGATTTCTTTATGCTGAATAATCTAACCATAGCGTTAGATATGATGGGGGGCGATTACGGCCCCCGTTCATCTATCCCCGCTGCCGTTAACGCGGTAAATGCTCATGCTAATTTAACGCTAATTTTATGCGGTAATGAGCAAGTCATATCAAAACAACTCGAATCACTCGATTCACTAGCACACCCTCGACTTATTATTCGCCACTGTAGCGAAGTTGTTACAAATGCATGTAAGCCCGGTGTTGCTGTACGCTCCAAAAAAGATTCATCTATGCGCGTTGCCCTTAACTTAGTTAAATCGGGCGAGGCTCAAGCATGCGTAAGTTCAGGTAATACTGGCGCGTTATTCTTTATGGCACATTACGTGTTAAAAATGCTTCCTGGTGTAAAACGTCCAGCACTTATTTCTGCGGTACCTACAGAGCGAAAAAACCCTGTTTATTTACTCGATCTGGGTGCTAACGTACATTGCGATGCGCAAACCTTATATCAATTTGGCATTATGGGGTCGGTAGTCGCAGGGCAAGCACTTGGCTGCGATAATCCCAAAGTAAGTTTATTAAATATTGGCTCTGAAGATATCAAAGGCCATGAAGATATTAAGCAAGCTGCACAATTAATGCAGCAAAGCCCTTTAATCAACTATATTGGTTACAGTGAAGGTAGCGATATATTTACCGGAAAAGCCGATGTTATTGTATGCGAAGGCTTTGTGGGTAATGTGGCGCTTAAAACCTGTGAAGGGATTGCAAAACTTATAATGAATAAGTTTACCGCCGCGCTTGAAAAGCACCTCGTATATAAATGCATGGCGTTTATGCTGAGTCCTATAATAAAAAAACTCTATAAAAGGGTGAACCCCGACCAGTATAACGGTGCAAGTCTGGTAGGATTGCGCGGTATTGTGGTTAAAAGCCATGGAAATGCCTCAGCTAAAGCATTTCAAGCAGCAATTGATGAAGCGGTAAAGGAGGTTGAACGCCAACTTCCTGACAAAATAGCCGCAATTTTTGAAAAAATACATTCTAAAGACACGGTGAACGAGTAGTAATTGAGTTGCCGTGTTTATAACATTATTTATTTGTTTAATTAAAAAGAGCAAAATATGGCACAACAAATTGCAATTCTATTTCCAGGTCAAGGCTCACAAAGTGTTGGCATGTTAACTGAGTTACTCCAAAGCTCAGACATTGTTAAAGCAACTTTTAGCGAAGCGTCAGCGGCGTTAGGATATGACCTAGCAGAACTGGTTCTTAATGGCCCAGAAGAAAAGCTAAATCAAACTCACCGCACTCAACCTGCATTATTAACAGCCAGTGTTGCTATTTACCGTGACTGGTTAGCAGCTAACCCAGATGCAGATGTTGTTATGGCTGGACACAGCTTAGGTGAGTACTCAGCATTAGTATGTAGCGAAGTAATAAGCTTGAGTGAAGCGGTAAAGCTAGTAGAAAACCGTGGTTTATATATGCAAGAAGCCGTACCTGCAGGTGTGGGTTCAATGGCTGCTATTATTGGCTTAGGCGACGATGAAACCAAAGCGGCTTGCGCCGCTGCAGCGCAGGGTGAAGTGGTTTCTCCGGTAAATTATAATTCTCCTGGGCAAGTTGTTATTGCAGGCCATAAAGCGGCTGTAGATCGCGCTTCTCAAGCGTGTAAAGATGCAGGTGCAAAACGTGCATTGCCACTTGCTGTTAGCGTACCATCGCATTGTGAGCTAATGAAGCCGGCCGCTGAAAAGCTAGCTATTGATTTAGCTGCGTTAACATTTAACGCGCCTAAATGCGCTGTTATTAATAATGTTGATGTAAAAGCTGAAACGTCAGCTGATGCAATTAAAGACGCATTAGTACGCCAGTTATACAGCCCAGTACGCTGGACTGAAACAGTACAAGCATTAGTTGCACAAGGTGTAACGCAAAGCTACGAATTTGGCCCAGGCAAAGTATTAACTGGCCTTGCAAAACGAATTGATAAAGCAATGATCTGTGGTTCAGTTAACGACTGTGCCTCAATTGATGCTGCAAAATAAGAGTATAAAATATGACTAATTTATTTTCATTAGCGGGCAAAGTTGTCCTGATCACGGGCGCTAGCCGTGGTATTGGTAAAGCCATTGCAACTACTTTAGTTGCCCAAGGCGCAAAAGTAGCGGGTACGGCAACCAGTGAGTCGGGCGCTGCTAAAATTAGCGAGTATTTAGGTGAAAGCGGTAAAGGCTATGCGTTAAACGTAACTGATCCTGCATCTATTGAGGCGACATTGGCGGCGATTAAAGCTGATTTTGGCGATGTTGACGTATTGGTAAATAATGCCGGCATCACTCGCGATAATTTATTAATGCGCATGAAAGAAAGTGAGTGGGATGATATTATCGACACTAACTTAAGTTCTATATTCCGTTTATCTAAGGCAGTATTACGCCCAATGATGAAGAAAAAGAACGGTCGTATTATCAATATTGGCTCAGTAGTGGGCACTATGGGTAATGCTGGGCAAGCTAACTATGCAGCGGCTAAAGCCGGTGTTATTGGCTTTTCTAAGTCACTAGCACGCGAAGTAGCGTCGCGTGGTATTACGGTAAACGTAGTTGCGCCTGGTTTTATTCAAACCGATATGACCGATGGTCTTACGGATGAGCAAAAAGCAGCCACACTGGCAAATGTACCAGCAGGGCGTTTAGGGCAACCAGATGAAATTGCTGCTGCTGTATGTTACCTAGCGTCAGATGCGGCTGCGTATGTATCGGGTGAAACTTTGCATGTAAATGGTGCGATGTACATGGTTTAATAGCCTATGTGCAAAGAAAGTAATTAAATATAAGTAATTAAATTGCCAAAAAAGATTGAATTATTGGCAATCTTGCTTTAAACATACTTGAAATCGTGGTTAAAATAAGCGATAAAAGACGAAACGTACACTCAAGAGGTTTGACCAGACAATTATTTATGGTCAAAAGATTGAATCAGAGAATTATGCGACGTAAACTACGCCGCAATCTGAAAATAACGCATTGGCGTTTTTAATAAAGGAAAGAAGAATGAGCGATATCCAAGAACGCGTAAAGAAAATTATCATCGAACAACTAGGTGTTAAAGAAGAAGAAGTGAAGAATGAATCTTCTTTCGTAGATGACTTAGGTGCAGATTCTCTTGATACAGTTGAATTAGTAATGGCTCTTGAAGAAGAGTTTGATACTGAGATCCCTGATGAAGAAGCTGAAAAAATCACTACAGTACAATCTGCTATCGATTACGTTACAGCTCACGCTGAGTAATTAATCGCATATTAAGGGCAGCATTCGCTGCCCTTAATCTCTATATCCAAACCACTTCAAAGTATATGATTCAAAGCAAAGCTAAACATCAATCTAATTTACACTGATTTTATTGGTATTATGCGTTTTAAATCTAATTTGAGACGAGTACTTTGAAGTTGCTTGGGTATTATTATCCCCTTATAAAACACCTTATTGGAGGCAAACCGTGGCTAAACGTCGAGTTGTCGTAACTGGCTTAGGAATGTTGACGCCGCTAGGTAATGATGTGCAATCAACCTGGCAGGGCTTATTAGATGGCAAAAGTGGTATTCAAACTATCACACACTTTGATACATCAAAATTTGGTACGCATTTCGCGGGTCTAATCAATGATTTTGATGCATCGGCTTATATGCCAGCAAAAGATGCTAAAAAAATGGATTTATTTATTCAATACGGCATTGCCGCGGGGATCCAAGCATTTAAAGATTCAGGCCTTGAAGTAACTGAACAAAACGCGACGCGTATTGGCGTAGCAGTGGGTTCAGGTATTGGTGGTTTAACGCTTATTGAAGAAAACCATATAAAACTACTTAATAGTGGACCGCGTAAGTTATCCCCATTTTATGTACCTTCTACCATTATTAATATGATTTCAGGTCATTTATCAATAATGAATGGACTACGTGGCCCTAATATTTCTATTGTTACAGCCTGTACTACGGGTTTGCATAATATTGGCCATGCTGCCCGTATGATAGCGTATGGCGATGCAGATGCTATGGTAGCTGGCGGTGCTGAAAAAGCCTGTACACCAATTGGTATGGGGGGCTTTAATGCTGCTCGTGCACTTTCAACACGCAACGATGATCCACAAGCGGCTTCGCGTCCTTGGGATAAAGACCGCGATGGTTTTGTATTATCAGATGGTGCGGGTGTTGTGGTTGTTGAAGAATACGAACACGCAAAAGCACGTGGTGCAAAAATTTACGCAGAACTAGTTGGTTTTGGTATGAGTGGTGATGCATTTCATATGACTTCACCACCAGAAGATGGTGCAGGCGCAGCATTAGCGATGGAAAATGCGCTAAACGATGCGCAAGTAAATGCGGACCAAATTGGTTACATTAACGCACATGGTACATCGACTCATGCAGGCGACAAAGCAGAAACCTCGGCCGTTAAAAGTGTTTTTGGCAGTGCAGCAAAAGACGTAATGGTGAGTTCATCTAAATCTATGATGGGTCACTTATTAGGTGCTGCTGGTTCGGTTGAGTCGATTATTTCAATATTGTCGTTAACCGATCAAAAAGTTACCCCAACAATTAATCTTGATAACCCAGATGAAGGGTGCGATTTAGACTATGTACCGCACACTGCCCGAGATGCAAAATTAGAGTTTGCACTATGTAACTCGTTTGGCTTTGGTGGTACTAATGGCTCGTTACTGTTTAAAAAGGTATAATCTTTTTTAACAACAGACCAGACTATAAGAGCTCAGTTGTTTAACTGGGCTTTTTTTATATGCAAAAAACACAAAAAAACACACAAACTATTATTACAACAGTTAAAAACAGCACTATAAGCGCGTACGATCGTGGCTTAAATTATGGTGATGGCTTTTTTACAACTGCAAAAGTAGTAAATGGGCAAGTAGAGCATTGGTCACATCATAAAGCACGTTTAATTGAATGTGCTGCACGACTTGGTTTTCCATTAGTAGATATTGCTGAACTTGAAGCTCACATAGCTAAAAGTATAGCGGAGCATACGTTGTGTGTGCTTAAAATTGTAATAACGCGAGGCGAAGGAGGGCGCGGTTATGGTTTGCCGCAAACCTGTAATGTAACCGTGTTATTGAGTGTTTTAGAGTATCCTCAAAATTACAGCAGACTGGTAAATGAGGGGATAAGCCTTAACATCAGCCCCATTAAACTAGCCGCACAACCCTTGCTTGCAGGGCTCAAAACACTAAACCGCCTTGAACAAGTATTAATAAAAAAAGCGCTGCAAACGCAACCTTGTGATGATGTGCTTGTACTTGATTATAACAACAATGTGATAGAAGCCTCTGCAGCAAATATTATTGCTATTAAGCAAAATAAATTATTTACCCCAAGCCTTAATGAGTGCGGGATAAAGGGGGTTTATCTACAATCATTATGTGATAAATTAGCCGTTGATTTTAAGTGCGTGAGTATTGCAGACTTACTTGAAGCAGATGCGGTTTTTATCTGTAATAGCTTAATGGGCGTAGTGCCTATTAATCGTCTTGAGCAGCGTAGCTTTGATATTGTGCATAGCCAGTTATTATTAAATAAATTATTAGCCAAGGAGGCTAAGTGTTAAAAGTTACTTTATCGGTATTATTATTAGCTATAATTACCAGTGTTTTTGGTTATCAGCAATTACAAGCAACGCTCCATAGCCCATTAAAAGTAGCGAATAACACCCAATTTGAAGTGAAAAAAGGTACTGGCTTTAATCAGTTATGTAAGCAATGGCAAGCCAATAACTGGGTAGAAAACTGCTGGCGTTACCAATTACTTGCTAAACTAGACCCAACACTCACAGATTTAAAAACTGGGCTTTACGCACTTAATAGTGATAGTGTTATTAGCAATATAAAAAAAATAAATAATGGCCAACAAGTTAGCTTTAGTTTTACAATTATTGAAGGCCAAGCGCTGCGCGAAGTATTAGCCGCTATTAAAAATGCCAATAACTTAAAAAATGATTTAAAAGAGCAGCAACTAAGTCAGCAAATACTTGGCAGTGATATGCACTTAGAAGGCTGGTTATTTCCCGAAACCTATCACTATCATAATAACGACACAATTAGCAGTGTGCTAAAACGCGCCGCCCAAAAAATGCAGCAAACCCTTGATACTGCTTGGCAGCAGCGTGCACAAAATTTACCCTATAAAACAGCGTACGAAGCACTGATAATGGCCTCCATTATTGAAAAAGAAACGGGCCTTGCCAGTGAGCGGCCATTAATCGCCTCTGCATTTGTAAACAGACTAAATACTAATATGCGTCTACAAACAGATCCAACCGTAATTTACGGCATTGGGGAGAGCTTTGACGGCGATATTAAACGCAAAGACTTGCGTAACTACACGCCCTATAACACCTATCGTATTAATGGCCTGCCGCCAACACCCATTGCCATGCCATCAAAGGCAGCTATTTTAGCCGCGGTTAATCCACCCACAACTGAGTATGTTTACTTTGTTTCAAAAGGTGATGGCAGTCATCAATTTTCAACCACATTGAAGCAACACAATGCGGCAGTTAAAACGTATATATTAAACAAAAAGAACTAATTTTTTATGAAACCTAAATTTATAGTAATCGAAGGGTTAGAAGGGGCCGGTAAATCTACCGCTATTGCTTTGTGCCAGTCGTTTTTAAACAGCAAAAAAATTGATTTTATTAATGTGCGTGAACCCGGTGGTACGCCGCTTGCTGAGTCGTTACGTACATTAGTAAAAGCACAACATGACGAAGAAATAGCGTTCGAAACTGAGTTATTAATTATGTACGCTGCACGCTCGCAGCTAATGCATAATGTTATTAACCCAGCACTTGAGCAAGGGCAATGGGTACTTGCCGATCGTCATGACTTGTCATCGCAGGCGTATCAGGGTGGTGGGCGTGGTATTAGTGCTAATACACTTGCATCACTTTCTTCCATGGTATTAAAAGGGCTAAAACCCGATTTAACCATTTACTTAGATATTGATCCGGTTATTGGCCTTGAACGCGCTAAAGGTCGAGGCGAATTAGATAGAATAGAACAAGAAGCGATTGAGTTTTTTCAGCGTACACGGATGCGTTACTTAGAACTTGCTAATGACGACAACTCTATTAAAACTGTTGACGCAAACCAAAGCATTGAGCACGTACATCGTGATATAACGAATGTATTACGCACATTTTTTGCAGAGCAAAAATAATATGACACTGCCTTGGCTACACGATATAGAGCAACGCTTAACACAAAGTTTTAAAGCACAGCGCTTTCATCATGCGCAGTTGTTTAGTGGTCCTATTGGTGTTGGCAAGTTTGCTTTTGCAAGCCAGTTAGCCAATGCATTGTTGTGCAACAATATAGCCGAGCAAGTTGCGGCAAAAAAAAGTGTATTGTCGGCTTGTGGACAGTGTAAAAGTTGTTTATTAATAAAGGCAGGTACTCACCCTGATAAGCGCTTAACGCAAGTTGATGGGCAGAGTATTGGCGTAGACGATATACGTGGTATTAGTGATTTTATGCATCATTCGGCAGCGCAAAATGGTAATAAAGTCGCTATTATCGAAAACTGCGAAAAAATGACTACCGCTGCTGCAAATGCGTTATTAAAAACGCTAGAAGAGCCAAGTCAAAGCCGGTTTTTAATTCTCACATCCAGTCAAGCTACACAATTGCCAGCCACTGTTTTAAGTCGCTGTGCAAAAACAGATGTAAAAGTAACAAACTTAGCACTTGCTCAGCAATGGTTAGAATCGCTAGAAATAACTAATTACACCTGGTTGCCGCTGTTTTACAGCCAACCATTGCAAGTTAAATACTGGCAAGAGCAAAATCAGCTACAAAATATAAATACACTTTATAAATTTGCAACTGAGTTTAAACAAAGTCATAATTTTACAGAGTTAGTAGCAATAATAAATAAACAGCCTGAGCTTATTCGTATATTTACGTTGTTTTTAAGCGAGCAATTAAAACAACAGCTTATGCAAGGCATGAGCTTTGACGCTTATCAAAATGTGCAACATGCTCTAAACGAGTTTTTACAAAATAATACCAAAATACTCGGGCTAAATTTACCGCTAGCAGTATCGAGATTAGCGTCCGTACTGCGAAATAATTAAAGGACTGAGCATGCAAGAGCTATTAGTAGATATAGACGATTTAGATGAATTATATTGCTGTTATATGCCTTATTTAAAAAAAGGCGGCTTATTTGTACGCACTAATATGCGTTACGAAGTAGGGCATTCACTCGCTTTACGAGTTACCCTTCCAGATGCGTTAGAGGATGACGTTGTGACCGGGAAAGTGTCGTGGATCACACCACAAGGAGCGCAAAGCTCTAACCCGCCTGGCATAGGTATTAGTTTTTTAGATGATAAAACAAACCTAAACGCCAAGATCGAAAAACTACTGGGGACTATGTTAAACTCCGGTAATCCAACTTATACCATGTAAAGTAGTACCATGATTGTAGATTCTCATTGCCATTTAGACCGCCTTGATTTTGATAAGCTCGATTTAAACCTTGACCAAGTGCTTGATAAAGCGCGTGCAAAAAAGGTTGAACACTTTTTATGTGTAAGCGTAACACTTGATCAATTCCCGAATATGCTTGATAAAATTAAGCATTATGATGATGTGTCAGCTTCGTGTGGCGTACATCCACTTGATCAAAAAGATGCGCTTAATAAGCAACAATTAATCGATTTAGCGTCGCACGATAAAGTCGTCGCCATTGGTGAAACAGGACTTGATTACTACTACGCAAAAGACACGCATGCCGTACAACAGGCAAGCTTTGTAGGTCATATAGAAGTAGCAAATCAACTACAAAAGCCATTAATTATTCATACTCGTGACGCTCGTAGCGATACCATTAATTTAATGAAACAGCATAACGCCGAAAATTGTGGTGGTGTACTACATTGTTTTACTGAAGATTGGGATATGGCTAAAAAAGCCATTGATATGGGCTTTTATATTTCGATTTCGGGCATTGTTACCTTCAAAAATGCCGTAGAGTTAAAAGAAGTGGTAAAACAAATACCGCTCGATCGCTTGTTAATAGAAACCGACTCTCCATATTTAGCACCAGTACCGTATCGCGGAAAAACTAATCAGCCAGCATATGTAGAAGATGTGGCTTATTACATTAGTGAATTAAAGGGAATTAGCTTTAACGAGCTGGCAAAAGCGACTACAGAGAACTTTTACTCTTTATTTAAATTAGCAGCCAAAGGCTAAATACATGAAAACTCACACGGCGCAACTTCCTATTTTATTAATGGGGCCTATGGTGCGCCGTGCAGAGCAAACCAGTGTATGCATTCAGTTTGCTACCTCTAAGCCTGTAAACTGTCGCATTGAACTGTTAAATTATGAATGTTACAGCGATCAGCACAGCGTTTCTCTCGGCGAGCACTTATATCTGCATTTCGTCATTATAAAGCCAGTAAATCATAAGTTTCCTACTGACAGCTTATTAAGCTACGAACTTATAGTTGACGATACTCCAATTGATTTATCGCCTTGGTGCTATAGCAATCAAGCAACACCTGCATTTGTAATTCCCAATAAACTCAGTGATATTTTGCACGGATCATGTCGTAATGCACATCATCCCGCAAAAGACAGTTTAGTCTGTGCAAGTCATTGGCAAAACACTCAGCGCGGTAATAACAACCAAGGTGCACAATTGCTATTACTGAGCGGTGATCAGGTTTATGCCGATGACGTAGCAGGACCTATGTTATTAGCCATTCATCAGTTAATTGAAGCCTTAGGTATTTATAAAGAGCAACCACTTACAGTTGAGCTACCGAACGATATAAATGAGCAGCTTTATAATCGCCATTTGTTCTTACCAAAAACACCTTGGCAAAAACGCTCAAAGTTAGGTGTTAGTTACTGGCTGAAAAAAGATGAACCTCACTTTTCAAGTGTAAAAGCCCACAATCACCTTATTCACTTTGAAGAATATATAGCACTTTATTTATTAAATTTTAGTGCTGCCGCTTGGCAATGTGTAGATATACAAAGCATAACGTATGCAGGTCAAAACGAGCAAAACAAGACTATTTTTAACGCCGAAAAATCAGCACTGATTGATTATACAAAAGGATTGAGTGATGTAGAGCGGTTGTTTGCCAATGTATCTACATTAATGATATTTGACGATCATGATGTAACCGATGACTGGAACCTGACAGCTGGATGGGAGCAAGCGATTAGTCAAAACCCAGTGAGTAAACGTATTGTAAGCAATGGTTTAATTAGTTACTGGTTGTTTCAAGGGATGGGAAATGATGCACTCACTAAAACGGGCACATTAATCGCTGCGTTTAAGCACAGCTTAGCGAGTAGTAATATTTGGCAATTTAAAACATTTGATAAAACACTAACAGAATTTAGTCATTGGCATTATGAACTGACAACGGTTCCTAAAGTGGTGGTGCTCGACACTCGCACACATCGTTGGCGTAATGAGCAAAATTTTAATGAGCCCTCTGGTCTACTTGATTGGGAGCGACTTACTGATCTTGAGCAGAGCTTATTGAGCCATGATCAAGTTATTATTGTATCGCCCGCGCCAGTATTTGGCGTTAAATCGATTGAAGCTATTCAAGCGCTATTTAATATGTGCGGCCAACCGCTCACGGTAGACGTAGAGAACTGGATGGCTCACGAAGGCTCGGCAAGAAAATTGCTCGATACTTTTAGAAGAGACGATACCCCAAACGAAACGCTAATTTTATCTGGTGATGTACATTACTCCTTTTGTTTTTCGGTGCAAAAACGTTTTGGCGATCATCCTAATAGAGTGTGGCAGCTGACTGCCAGTGGTATAAAAAATGAATTTCCGCGTAAATTAATAAATATACTCGATAAACTCGATTCAATTTTATATAGCCCGAAAAGTCCGCTGAATTTCTTTACTAAACGTTGGCATATGGAGGTTGATAAACACCAAACCAAAGGCGATGGGCAAAAGTATTTAGTGAGCGATTCAGCTATTAGCTTAATAACGCTAGAGCAAGGTAATTTGGCCCGCTATCAGCTTATTCATGGCGATGGTCACTTAACTGAGTTTGATTTAGCACAGCACTAGTCAGCTTGATTACGTCTTTTTTTTATAGTTTTAGGCGCAGGTAATTTATTAGTTAAAATAGCTAAGCATAAAATAGCCAAAAACAGCATTGAATTAGCGCCAGCTTGCAGCGAATAGTCGACTAAAGAATGCAGTAGCATAGTAATAATAGCTACTGCACAGCCAAATGCTACTCCTTGATAAAGTGCGGTTTTGCGTTGGCGCATGGTCGCAATACAGAGCCATAAACAATAAAGTATCAGCAAACCAAGTGCTAATGTTGCCGGTATACCTAGCTCCACAGCAAATTGTATATAATCGTTATGCGCATTATCGTAGTAGCCAGAAAAGGGCTCTGATTGATACGCAGGGAAAGCAGTGTAAAAAGTACCCCCACCTGATCCCAGCAATGGTTTATCTAATATAAGTGGTATAGAGTCGCGTACCACTTCGTCACGCGTTTCTGAGTGTATACTGGTTTCGCTAATACGCTGTTTTACTTTTTCAACGTCAAATATTGCACCAATAATAATTAAATCGATAATAAAAAAGCTAATAATAAGGTGTTTAAACGCTTTGGGCTTTTGTCTGTAAATAAATAAAGCCAATAAGCTCATAACCATTAAAGCGATAAAAAATGCCGAGTTACCCATGCGGCTGCGAGTTAATATTAAGGCAACAATAATAATAATTAATGATACGCGTAATACAATTTTAGAGCTTAATAATATACCAGCCCAGTCACGTAATGTTTGTGCGAGTGATTGTGTATTGTCGTTAGCAGAGCGTTTTAACTCACTGATCAACACACCTATGCCTAAGCATAAGCACAGCGCTAAATAGTTGGCTAAAAAGTTAGAATAAGTAAAAGTACCAATAGCACGATCGGTATGTTTATAACTAAATAATGGGCTAATAATATCGGGTGATAAGCTTAAATAACTTGCATATAAGGCCTGAAAAACCCCAGCAAAAATAACAGTGTAAACTAGTTTTTTAATTCGTAGGGAGTGGTTACAGTAAATAAAAATTAACCAGCAAAATAATAGCATAAACCAGGTTTTAATTAACATTTGCTGAGTTTGAAACGGATCAACACTTATACTAAATAGCTGTATTGTGCATACTAAAACAACAACGCCAAGAGCAATAAATATAGGCCAAGAGTATAAAGGAGGATAAAGCAGTTGTTTATTTTTAATAGCACTATTAAATAAATGCAATAAAAACGTAAAGCTAATCAGCACGCCTATAGCTAATATTGCCCATGGGCGGTAACTGCCAAGGGGTAGGGGGAGTAAAAAAATAATTAAACATATAAAAAAAAATATAAAGCGATTCACAGCCATCTCAAAATATAAACGCAGCGCTAAGGCTGCATTTATATTTAATAAAGTTAGTTACCAACTTCAGATATACCAGTATCACCACCAGTACCACCCGATCCAGGAGGTGTAGGCAATACAGGTAAGCTAATAGGAGGATTAGGTTGTGCTTGGATAGGGCCTGCTGCCGTGGCTTGTGAAGCAATAGTAGCATCTATGCCCGCATTAATTGCAGCAAGTGTAATAGTGTCTGAATCTACTCCGTATGCAGAAAGTGCGGCTAATAAAGTAGCAACCATAGGGCTGTCTACACCAAAAGCAGCAATAACGGCAGTAATCATTTGATCAACCTGAGCGTTACTACAATTGCCTCGTGGCAAGGTTTTGTCTAGTTGGTTTTTTATATTGTTTTTACAAATAATTTTAATGGCGGCAACTAAGTCTTGTTGCAGTTGCTCAGGAGATACATTTATTGGTGCATTACTTAAAATCGAAATTAAGTTGTCTATCCCTGCAGACTGAACAGATTTTGATGTATTAGTTTGTGCATAAGTTTGCGGTACATAAAATACACACAGCCCTACTATTAATCCAAATAAGATAATTGATTTCATGATCGACCCTTGTTTAAAAAATAGGCTACTTACAAAATTCTAATACATTTGGATGAAAAGTAAACTTTTTATTTGTGTTTTCATCAATAATGTTGATTACTTGTGAGGCGGAGCAAATTAAATTCCCTTGAACACCATCACAACCTAAGCTTTCGAGTATGTTTAATGTTTCGGGCTTTTCAATTAAACACGCTAAGACTTTTATGCCAAAGCCATGACAAATATTATTTACAGTTTGAATATAAAAGCGACTTTGCGGATTATCAATTAAATCTTGGATGTAGCTACCGTCAATTTTCACATACTCAATATCAAGACCATGTAAATACTTAAAAGAGGTTAAACTGGTGCCAAAGTGCTCTACACACACACTAATACCAACCTCTTTTATCGCATCAATATGAAGTGCAGCAACGCGTATATTACTTAGTAAGCTCAATTCATGTAGCTCAAAAATAAGATTGTTTTTGAGGCAGGGGTAGTGTTGAGAAAACGCACCTAGCCATTGTATAAACTCCGGTGAATATAATGAGGACTTACTTATATTTAATGCGAATTTATCCTCTGGATATTGCATTTTAATATTAATAAAATCACGGATTAATTTTTTATCCAGTTCTTCTGTTAAATTTAACTTTTCGGCCATAGCGAATAAGTGACTATTGTTTATTTTTTCATTGTTATAGATAAAGTGCGCAAATACCTCAAAGTAGCACTGTGTAAACTCGGTATTACTTTTTTTCACAGGCTGTACTGAAAAGCTCACTTCCCCAGAGTTAATTATGCTCTGAATTATTTTTTGCCACTCTTCAACACTAAAGACTATTTTATTATCAATGTTAGCGTCAATCGTACTTTCTCCAATAGTACATTTGGTATCTAATGACGAAAGTAAATGACTCAGTGTTAAGCTTTTTTCAACATTTATAGAAGCTAAGCGGGCATAACCATTATTATGTGAGCTGTGCTGTTTTTGGCTAAACAGGTCAATAAGGTTAGCGTGTAAATTATATAAAAAAGTAATATCGTATGGCGCAATAAAAACAAAAGTACTGCCATTTATTCGGCATAACCTATAATTATTTAGTTCAGCTAAAGAGAGTTTTAATATTTTAGCAACGTCAGTCACATACTCATCACCCCTTTGATAGCTAAGTGTTCGATTAATGTTTACTAGCGAGGGAAGTGTGACCATTGTTGCTGTCATTGGACGCTCAGAGGTAATGGAGTGGGTAACGGCGTTAAAATAGTTTTCAAAAGATTTGCGATTACCTAACCCTGTTAGTGGATCACTATACACGGCGTTTGTTAGCGCTTGGGTTTGTTTAGCTAAAGAGTCGAATGTACTTTGCAAATTAAGCACCATATTATTAATTGCTTTGGTTACTATGCGCAATTCGTGGGCTAACGGCACTTTATTATTGAGTGTAAAGCGTTTGCGAGTAACAAGCAGTGCTTGCTTCTCAACTGCTTTTAAAGGTTTGAATATTGTTTGTAAAATAAAATAAGTGATCAGCAGTGAAGCAATTAATAATATGAGCGAACTATAAAAGCTACGCTTTGTGTGTAGCCATAAAGTTAAATATGACTCTCCTAAGTGGCTGGTAACTTCAAGTGTACCAGCAATGATCCAACCCGTATTTATTTCAGATTGCATTGTAGGCGCGCTTAATTTTACAGTGTTTGTAAACCAATGAGGCACAGAATCTACATGGGTAGGGTTTTCTAATGAGAATAGCGTTTCATGTTTCGTATTAATAAAGCGTATTTTACTATAATAACCAGAATCAAATATTGCGGTTGCCATAGTTTGCCCTATTATGATTCCATCTGTATCCAAATAAGGGGAGATAGAAAGTCCTAGGCTTGTAGCTGTGTCTTTTGCATGGCTTGCCATTTGTGTTTGTAAATAGTCTCGGGTTGTATCTACATCAATAATAATTCTTACAAAAAAAGATAAAATGGAAATACAAATTATTAGCCCGTAGATCTGTATTTTAAGACTCATACCTTGTTTAAAAGGGTGATACATTATTTTCATCTCCTGTATCAATTCCATTTACGAGTGCAAGCTCACCTTTTTCAATTCTTTTTAGCATAGTATCCCAAGCCGACACACCGCTACTATTTTTAACTTTATTACCAAGCCCTTTTGCTTTGGCTAACCATAAACCTTGGCCATTAAAACTGTATATAGGTGTTAAATCGTGACGTTTATTTGCGGGGAGTAACTGGGTATTAAAGTTACCCAAAACAAAAGGAACTTGGTCAGCTTCAGGAAAGTATATCAGTACCATGTGGGGCTGATTAATGGTGTGTTGACGCACATACATAAACCTTATTTTTTCTTCAGGAATACCAAGCGCAATTAAAGTAAAGTATTTAGCTATAACGTAATCCTCACAATCCCCCATACCTACACCCAAGCTTTCTATTGGTGTAGCCCAATAATCATTTTTATTCCAAAGCTCATTATCTGTTTTGTATTTTATATGTTCATTAAAAAAATTATTAACCAGATGTACCTGCCGCCATTCATTCTTATCAATCGATGCATCAATAAACCTAAGCCATTGCTTTATGCGATTATGTCCATCTTTACCATAATGTTGTTTTGCACGTTCAATTATTTCGCTATTACGCAAGTAATTGATTGTGTCTTGTGAGTAAACATAAAAAGATAACAAGATAACAATGCAGCACCCCAAACGCACAAGTAGTTCCTTAAAATTTAGATGCGACACTTATTATATTATTAGCATTAAAACCGAAACTAGCAATAAAGTAGGTTAAATAAGTTTTAATGAAACAATTTGTTAGCATTGACTAATTAAAAGGTGTGGTTTAATGTTTATTGAATTGCGTTGTTTTGTACTTTAAATGTACGAAATCGCGATTAGTGACCCCAACATATGCGTTAAAAGTTTTAAAGATTGCTCGTTGGATATAATAAAAATTGGCACTAAATTTTGACTTTATTAAATTGTATGGCAATTGATATAAAGTGCTATGTAGCAAATACACTACATTGTTAAGTTATACCATTGATAAACCATATATATTAATTACTTAAAGCTTAAGTAATACATGAGAGGCTTAATATTAAACACAATCTCGGTGCACATGAAAATACAATATTTACGAGTTTTTTGAGATCTGTTTTACTAGGGCGTGTTGATCTTTGTGGTATGAAAAACAAACAGCATGAAGATAAGGTATAATTGAATTCGCCAGAAAACTT
>NZ_JBEONZ010000014.1:0-88708 GCF_040308705.1 Pseudoalteromonas sp. 19-MNA-CIBAN-0066 | reverse complement strand
GTACAGGAGCCGTATACGAGGTCCGTACGTACGGTTCTGTGAGAGGGATGAGGCATAAGCCTCACCCTACTCGATGTATTTAATTGTTTACGGTTTGCTATTGTTAAAGAACTTGCTACGTTGCTCTAACCATAAATTAGGTTTTATTGCGGGTGCAAGTTGGTAATGGCGTTCAACACTTTGATTGAGCTCTCGGGTTGTTTGCTTAAAAGTCAGCTTTTGTTGCGCGTTACCCATACTTTTTATTTCACTGCGAGTCATTGCGCGACCAGCATAAAGCAGTGCGTTTAAATAACCTGGTTCGGTTTCGTAGTTATTATCGGTTAATAATAATACGGCTTGATCGAGTGCCCAGCGTTTACCTATTTCACCGTCTCTTTTAACACCCGCAAATTCACCATCAATATACACTTCAAATACGCCATTGCTTGGTGCGGTATAAAATACAAAAGCTATACGGTGCCAGGTATCAGGCTCAGATGTGCCAAAATAACCACTATCGCTGGTTGATGCACCTAACCCACCAATAGGATTAATAAATATGTCGGCGTCGTTATTCAAATCATTTGTTGCATCGGTTTGAACTAGTGCTCTGTATATTTCTTTTGCTGCAAAAGGCCAATAAATGTCCATCACTAAAGTGTAGTCAGACACCATTCCTTGGTTTGCAAAATCCCCATTTGGCGCGGTATTTAACTCAATCTTTAGCCCTTCGTTAGGAGAGTGATCGGTAAATGCCATTACAGTTGATGCGCCATCAGCTAAATCACTAATATTAAATGCGCTAGTACTAGCAAAAGTGGTCTTTTTAGGACCCCAGCCTTTATTGTCAGGATCGAAGTAACTAAGAATTGATGGGCCTAAGTCGGCTTTAAGCGGATCGCTAACATCATCAAAGTTCCAAATAGTGATATTAGCAATGTCTTGGCAGGCATTGAGTGGCGTATTTGTATCAATATGCAAGCATTGAGTGGTTCTATGACGTGCGTATTGATCCAGAAGCCACCAAGCTTCGGCTATCGGTGCTACATCATTAAAAGTAACCCCATTAAAAAATAAATCAGGATTAAGAGCTGCCCCTTTAAAAAGTGCGACACTGTAGTTATTTGATGCTTGAATATTTTCAGGCGCTAATAAAAACCAATCAGGTTGATTGGCTAACATAGCATTTAAATCATTGCCGCTAACCGTGACTTTATATAAAGAGTTAAAGCCTGGGGTGTTAGATGGCTGCCTTTCTACGTAGTAAGCTTTATGAAAGTCCTCTTGTGTTAGGGCGCCAGGGGTCCAACGTTTTTGCACTAACTCAGGGTTGAGTAAAGCTGCTGAAATAGTGCTGCTTGAATGCTGAGCGGCTGCAGCGGTGACTGCTGCTAATTGCATTGCATTTAAGTAGTTTTCTGATATTGCAATTTCAGTTTGTGCATCGGGAGCATAACGGCCCATAATTGTGTCGATGGCTTGTTGTGTGGTTGTGTCTCGCTCAGTAATGGTGTCGGTTTTTACTGTTTTGTAGTCAACATTTTTGAGCGTTTTATTACTAGTGTCGAACGTTAAGTTTAAGTCGGTTATGCCCTTAGCGTAAAAGTTAGGCTGAATAACAATAGCGCCATTATCAAGGGTATTAAAGCTCTCACCGCCATGGGTATGACCGCCTAAAACCAAATCAATACCACTCACACTTTGTGCGATTTTAGTATCAAGGCCTTCACCTAAATGACTTAACATCAGCATATAATCTACTTCATCACTGTACTGACTAACAATATTTTGTGCTATTTGTTGCCATTGCCAGCTCATTTTAAATTGTTTGATAAAATCAGGAATAGGGTCATCTTGTAGTGGTCTATCTAGCTCGTTCCACGGGACCGATGTCATACCAAATACGCCGAGTGTAATGCAGCCTACTTGTACTTTAGCAAAACCTACTGCTGCAAAATCTTGTGTTTGTTCGCCTTCGTAGCGTGTATTACTGGCAAGTACAATGGCATTATCATCCTTTGAGAAGCCTAATAATTTTTCAGGCCCCCAAGCATAGTCATGGTTACCTATTACACGAAGATCGAACTTCATTGCTTTTACGGCTTCATCGGTCGCTAAACCTTGTGATATTTGCTCAGCTACAGTGCCTTTTTCGTAATCATCTCCACCATCGGTAAATAAAGTATGAGGTGATTCGCTTAAAGCCTTTTTATGATATGCCTTAATTCGGCTAAAAAATTGCTCTTGATAACCAAATCGAGCATGTAAGTCGGCAATATGTACAAAGCGAATAGATTGCTCAGTGCTGTTTACATCACAGGTAGGGCCTATACTGGCAGTGCGTTCTTTACGCTGCATTTTTATGGCATATGTGCCTAACTGATTAACTTGAGCTGTAACAAAACCATTTAAAACACGAGAGTTCTCTATAGTTTCCCAAGTTGTAGCGTTTAAACGGGCAATATAAAGTTGGCCGCCTAATGCGTAATCGTCAGAGATTTTTAAGGAAATTGTAAAAGGATTACTTAGTGAAAGCCCTGCGGGAGTTAAGCTATGTAGATTAGAAATAATATTTTGCGTTTGTGGCGTTTCGTCTTGCTCAATACTAATATAAGTAAGCTCAGTATCAGAGTTAACACTATTGGCAGGAATTTCAATTTTAAAGTTATCGTTAATAGTGGCAGATAAGCCTGCACCAGTAATAAGTAATACGTTAGCTTGGGGAGTGGAAGGGTTATTAGGATTAGGAGTGACTTGATCGCCAGCGCCACCACAAGCAGATAAAAAACCAATGAAAAAAACAACTAAAATTACTTTATACAAAGTGAACAATTGCATCTACCCGCTATCCCTAAAAATCTAATCAGTAATCAATTGGCTAAATAATACCAGTTAACAACTAAGCAATAAAAGATTATCAAGAGGAAACTTCCCCATACTGCTATGGGGAAGTAATTAAAAGTTGGGTAATAGATATTTAATTAACAAATATTTTAATTAAATACTTTAACTACTAGGCTTCCTCACTTAGTCCCTGTCTTTCCCACACTTTAGATTTAAAGGTCATTAGTACTAAAATAACACCAACACCAATACTAAATAATGCTATTTGTAGGTATAAGTTAGGTATTTCATCAACATTATTTGGATCGAAGTTACCAGCAAGTAATCCTGCAATGATATTACCGATAGAATAAGTTAATACAAATACGCCCATCATTTGGCCTGTGTAGCGACGAGGCGATAACTTACTTACAGCACTTAATGCCACAGGGCTCAAACAAAGCTCACCCACAGTGTGTAAAAAGTAGGTAGTAACAAGCCAGTAAGGTGCTACTTTTAGCCCTTCAGCCGCATAATGCGCTGCCATAAACATAACTAAGAAACCTGTTGCCATTATAATTAAACCAACAGCACATTTTGCACTATAAGATGGTGAAACAAGACGCTTTGACATATTGATCCAAAGCGCTGCAAAAAATGGTGATAGCGCAATAATAAACAGCGAGTTTAATGACTGAAACCAAGTTGTAGGGATTTCAAAAGTACCAATAAGACGGTCAGTATAATCACGTGCAAATAAGTTTAATGATGAACCTGCTTGCTCAAAGCCAGACCAAAAACAGGCTGAAGCTATACATACTAAAAACAGTGCCCACATTCTTTGTTTTTCAGCATCGGTTAACTTACCTTTAAAGTAGATAAGACCAAAATAAACAAAGAAAATAATAGTGAATGCAATCGCAGTATAACCTGCAACTACCGTTGGATTAATAATAATAGCGCCAGTCATCGCGGCTAGAGTGATTGCAGCCGCTATAATGATAAATATAGCAATACTGCCCCATGCGCGAGCAGTACCTTTAGGACCTAATGGATTAGCTGGTAGAGCACTATGCTCAGGTAAGTTTTTAAGTGAGCGCTTGTATTGCACTAAACCAATAGCCATACCAACAGCTGCAGCACCAAACGCCCAGTGCCAACCTAAATTTTCCATAAAGTAACCACAAACGTAATAACCAATTAATGAACCTAAGTTAATACCCATGTAGTAAATAGCATACCCGCCATCACGACGTTCATCAGCATCACTGTATAGTTGTCCAACCATGGCGCTGATATTTGGTTTTAGTAAGCCGGTACCCGTTGCTACAAAAATTAAACCAATAAAAAATGAGTAATCATGTGGAATAGCCAAAATAATGTGGCCACACATAATAATAATACCGCCATACCAAACAGCTTTTTGACCGCCGAATAATCTATCAGCTAGCCAACCACCAGGTAAGCCTAAAAAGTATACTGCGCCTGTGTACAAACCGTAAATAGCAGCAGCTGAAGCAACAGTAAAAGCAAGGCCTTCTTGTTGTAAGCTTGCTGTCATGAATAATACGAGCATAGCTCGCATACCGTAATAACTCATTCGTTCCCACATTTCGGTGAAAAACAAGGTTGAAAGTCCTTTAGGGTGGCCAAACCAACCACTATCTGGAGCTGAACTCATATTTACTTCCTAACTTTAAGTATTGTTGTAATGGCCTTATATATTTTTGCTTTAGCTATTTAGCGCCATGTATTACACGCTAAATGCTCGACCATCAGTATTGTTTAATGCAGCTAAGGTAATGGTTTGCCGTTAAGGTAGTAAAGCTGTAGGTAAGAGTCACACCCTTATCCTAGCTACAATTGCGCATTAGTATACATAGACCTTAGTGCGAGGGGAAGTGTTAAGCTTTATGGTTTAAACACAATAAACCTTGTTAAAAGTCAGCATAAGGTATTATAGGTTTACCTGGGAATGCTAATGTGCCGTAAACAGGATTGAAATAGTAACGTACATAAAGTTGTCCAAAGTTAGGCTCATAAAAGTCAGAGCGGTCAATTGCTAAGTAGCCTCCAAAAAACCAATGCGGGGTTACTCGGTGCTCAAAACTGCCTTCTAAGTTATACGAAACACCGGCGCTAGTATCACCGTTAAAAGCAGGAACGACGCCTGTTTCAAGCTGGCTTGCGAATGCTTGGGCTTGTAAGTTGAGATCGTTTGGGTAAAAGTCAATCGCGTTCGATTTAGTTTGTGAGTAAGAAATACCGGTTTTAATTCGATAAACAAAATCATCTCCCCAACGTGCGTCATAACTTAATGGTAATGAAATACCTATATAGTTTTGCGGGCTGTAATATCCGCCATGACCATAGGTTTCTTCGCTTAAATTAAACTTATAAGACCAATGCAATAAACTGACACCTGCGGTAAATTCACGCTCTTGGTTACTAATAACGCGATAGTAACTGCCACCCATTAGCCGATAACGTTGATTGTCTTTTACGTTTTGACCTTTATATAATTGAAAGTCGGCACTTGACCAAAACCCCCAATTACCACCCAAGTCGTGCGATAAATTGGCGGTTAGGCCAGTTGAGCGCACGCCACCCCAAACTTTACCTGAGTTTATATCGGTTAAACCAGCATAGGAGAGTACCGAGCTGGTAACAGGACGTTTTTCAAGTTCTAGGCTGTATCCAAAGTCGCCAAAATCGTCTGCGTAGTTTATGCCCCACACAATGTCTTCAATTAAAAAACCAAGTGGGGTAGTGCCAATATCAACACGCCAGTTTTCATTTTGCCAACCTATACCAATATCAACGCCACTTTCCTCAGGGCTTACTTCATCTAATGCACAGGTAAAAATACACAATGCACCTTGTCCATAGCGACTACCTGCAAATTGCTCATCAAATCGTGTTGTTTGTGCGCTTATAGTTGTAGGGTCGACTTTAATAAACCCTTGGCCTTGCCAAAGCGGAAAATAAGCTTCCATAGGCATTAAGCCAGCTCCCAGTGTAATGGTCTAATGAAACTGGAGAGGTTTATAGCGTAAAATGAGCTAAACCGAAAAGGTATCAATATGACCAGAAAATCAAAAGTAATACTCAGTGCACAGCAGAAACTCGAATATGCCAAATTAATGGTAGAAGAAGGCTATACTAATAAACAAATTGAAGAAATGTCTGGCGCTGGAAAGTCAGCAGTATCACGTTGGAAGCAACAATATTTATCTGAACTAGATGGTAAGAGCCCTGAAAATGTACAAGCACTTACACCTGAACAGCAGCGTATTCAATTACTAGAGAAGCAGCTGAAGCGTGCTTTAAAGGATAATGACATATTAAAAAAAGCCACCGCTTTCTTCATTCGCGACAATTAAAATTTAAAGTAATGAAAGAATTGAAGAAAGCAAACGCAGATTACACTATCACTGAATTGTGTCGTGTTTTAGAGGTTAGTATGAGTAGCTATTACTATGAACCTGCCAAACCCGATGAACAAGAGCAGGTGCTTTTGGATTTAATTGAATCGATAGCTGAGGACTCGGGTAATACGTATGGCAGGCGTAGAATACACGCTGAACTGAATGCACTTGATCACACAATAGGAGTATATAAAACGGCGTCATTGATGAACAAATTGAATATACACGCCATTGTGCCAAAGAAAAAACATTATTACCCAAACTCAGGTGATGAGCATCACTATGCACAAAACCTTTTAAAACGACAATTCAACCCGAAGACACATAACACGCATTGGGTAGGTGATATTACTTACAGTGTGCCCGGAGTTCAGCACTAGCAAGGAATGCTTTAATGAACCACGAGTCTATCTGAAATACATGAGCAATACGGTAGGAGCCAAATTGTTTATGGCACTATCTGGTTGTGCAGATAGTTGAGTCTGAGCGGCAGTGACTTATCGTATGCTGATAAGGTGATGGAACTCGCTGACAACGGGGAGTGAGGCGAATTCGTTACGCCAAGATGCTCTTCTAGACTAAGTATTGGACGGATGAAGTACATGAACCGATTAACCCGCATCTATGGGCTGAAACGTCGCCATTGCCTACACGAATTAACAGGCAATAATACTAAATGTATGAGTATTATTGCCGACTTGATAAATCACACGTAGGTATTTATCAATGGATAAACGCTAAATCACAATTCAGCGTTTAAGTATTATCACCTTACAGCACGATAAGGTTAAAGACTGCGATCGGCATCCACCCCAATATGTTCGAGTTCAGATAGGTAAACCGGGGAAGGTTTGTTTGAATGCTAAGGGAGCACGACCCCGATGACAAACAAGCTGGCGGAGCGTTCGTAGTAGTCTGAGATGGGGAAAGCCCATTACATGGCGAAGGGGCGCAGTTTAATTGATTTGCGCAAGCAAATTACCTGACCTTAATGAGGTGAAGACCTTTGATAATCAGCGAACTGCAACGTAAATTAGCAACATGGACAGCAACCGATAAAGCGCGTCGCGTTAATCGATTACTGCGCCTTATCAGTCACCCACAATGGCTTTGCCAAGCGGCTGAAGTAACGCTTTCTTCAAAAGGTGCCAAAACACCTGGCGTTGATGGAATAACTAAAATTCACTTACAGGATAAGCTGACTGATTACTTAGATGGGATCAGAAATGATTTACTCTCGGGTAATTATCAACCAATGCCTGCCAGACGAATTTATATTCCTAAAGCGAATGGAAAGCAACGCCCTTTAGGCATACCCACCTTAAGAGACAGAATAGTGCAACGTGCCATGCTCATGGCAATGGAGCCGATATGGGAAAATGATTTTCATTCACTATCCTATGGTTTTAGACCTGAACGCAGTGTCCATCACGCCATTAGAACTGTTAAGTTACAAATGACAGGCTCAAGTGAACCACGTGGGCGCTGGGTAATTGAAGGGGATTTATCAAGTTATTTTGATACAGTCCACCATCAATTACTGATGACATGTGTGCGTAAGCGTATCAATTGTCGACGATTTAATGAATTGCTCTGGCGGTTCATCAAAGCAGGACATATTGAACGTAATCTATTCTGTGCAACAAGCGAAGGCGTACCACAAGGTGGTGTCATTTCTCCATTATTGTCAAATATCATGCTCAACGAATTTGATCAGTATTTGGATAAATGCTACTTGAGCAAGAAAGCACGTAAAGATCGCTGGTACTGGAATCGTACAATCCAAGATAAGCGTACCATTGCACTAGAGGAAAATAGACAATGGAAACCTGGGGTTGCTTATTGTCGTTATGCCGATGACTTTCTTGTGATTGTCAAAGGTAACAAACAACAAGCAGAAGCCATTCGTGATCAGTGTCGAAATTTTCTTGAAGGTAAACTTAAACTCACACTTAACATGGAGAAAACCCATATTACGCATGTGAATGATGGATTTATCTTCCTTGGTCATAGGATCATAAGGAAACGTGGTCCTAAAGGGAATATGCGTGTGGTGTCTGGTATTCCACATGGTAAGGCTAAAGCATTTTCTCATTCCTTGAGCCAAGCTTTATCCAGTGATCACAGTTGTAGCAAGATAGACAAAGTTGAACAACTCAGCCGCAAGCTTAAAGGCTGGGCGCAATTTTATCGTCATACTGATTATACCGCTAAAGTTTACAGTAAAATTGATCGTATAGTTTTCTGGAAATTAGCAAAATGGCTAGCGCGGAAATATCGTTGCTCCGTTAAGTCATTAATGATGAAGTGGATAAAACGACCGACGCCAAATCAGGCCAAGACTTGGGTATTATTTGGTAAAAGCAATCGAGGTAATTTATGTAGCGCTTCACTAAGCTCACTTTTAAACACCAAGTTTTAGAGCCGTACATGTTTAAAAAAAATGAAAAGGACAAACCGTGAAGTTATCGGGTTTAGGTATTTGGAATCTCTATTTTTTAGTAAAGTTTGTACTTTTTTATTATGGTGCCATAAAATTTGATTTTTTAAGTAATGCTGCTTTAGCTGCCTTATTTGCACTTACCTTTAGTAATTCACAAGTAGATAAGCTAAAGCACTTTATTGGCGCGGTGTTTGCGATTGTATTGCTTTATAAAGATTCATGGTTACCTCCAATTGATAGATTAACCAAACAAGCGGGAAATATTCAAGATTTTAGTTTAGGTTATTTTGTTGAGTTGTTTGGCCGCATAGTTAATTACGATATGCTGTTGGGCTTATTTATTATTGTTATTTGTTTTTGGTATACCTCGCAGTGGATCCGCTTTACTACAGTAACAATAGCTGGATTAATTTTTATAGGTTACCAGGGGGCGTTAAAGCCAAATGATATGGCAGTGTCGGTGCAAAATGCGCCTAATCAAGAGCAAGAGTTTAGTAATACTGCTGTAGTTACCCAAAAGCTAGATTCAGCAGATCAGCAATTAAATGATTTTTATAAGCAGCAGAGCCAATTAGTTAGCTACTTTCCAGATGAGTATAACGGCACGCAATTTGACGTTGTTGTTTTAAATATATGCTCCCTAGCTATTGCAGACTTAAACGCTATAGGCGTTAGTTTAGATGATGTTTATAGTGATTTTGACATTGTGTTTTCTGATTTTAATTCAGCTACATCCTACAGTGGTCCTGCCGCTATTAGGTTACTGCGAGCAAGTTGTGGGCAAACAAGCCAACCAGCACTGTTTAATGATGCGCCAGAGCAATGTCACTTATTTAATAACCTAGAAAAGCTAGGATACGACAGTCATTTAGTTATGAATCATGATGGCCATTTTGACGGTTTTAAAGATTTAGTGAAAAAACAAGGTAAGCTAAATAGCCCACTATTTGACACCACATCATTACCTGTTGCGCAGTATAGCTTTGACAGTAAACCTATTTATTCAGACGAGGCGGTGCTAAATAGTTGGCTTGAAGAGCAAGGCGATAGCTGCGCACCATGCGCTATGTATTACAATACGATTAGCTTGCACGATGGCAATCAACTGGCTAATAGCAGGCGCATGAATAGTGATGAAAGTTATCCTGTTAGACAACAAAATTTATTTTCAGATATTAATCAGTTTATTAAAAACTTAGAAAAACGCGGCCGCAACGTGATGCTAATGTTAGTGCCAGAGCATGGCGCTGCACTGCAAGGCGACAAAGTACAATTTGCAGGGCTGCGCGAAATACCAAGCCCTTCAATAGTAACAGTGCCAGCGGCAATTAAGTTTATAGGTCCTGACTTGCCTCGTATGTCGCAAATAACAGTGGCAAATACAAGCAGCTACTTTGCTCTATCTGAGCTGATAACTAAGGTGATGAAGAGTAATTACTTTGCAGGGAAAAGTAATAATATGGCAGAATTAGTGAGCCAGTTACCCACTTCGCAAAAAGTAGCAGAAAACGCCGGAACAATAATGATGTATGTTAATAAACGTCCATATATTCAATTAGATGGCGGTGAGTGGACTTTATATCCCCGAGGGTGAGTTATTTTTTTATATTTAGCTCAAGCAAAAAAAATGCATATATGTCCAAATTTGTTTACATTAAACTATCCAGCTGATCAGAGTTAGCGTATTATTCAGCGCAAATAGTTTCCCCTTATTTGAGGCTGTATGCGTTTAGATATTCATTGTGCGGATCGAGTTGGTATTGCTCAAGAAATCCTTAATATTTTAGTTAACTATAATGTTGATTTAAAAGGGATTGAAGTCGACTCAGTTAATTGTCGTATGTATGTTAGCTTTCCTGAAATAGAATTTGAGCAGTTTCAAAAAATCATGCCATCAATTCGCTTAATTGATGGTGTGCATGATGTACGCACCACGGCATTTTTACCCTCAGAGCGTGAACATAACGAATTAAATACACTACTAAGAGCACTACCCGATGGCGTTATTTCAATAGATGCCAAAGGTTGGGTGCGTTTATGTAATGACGCAGCGTGCAAAGATTTACAACTAACAGAAAAAGAAGTTATTGGTGCCAATATTAATAACTTACTTAAAGGTTTTAATTTTACTCGCTGGCTTGAGGGTAAAGAAGTACTTGGCCAAACTACGCGCGTAGAAGTGGCAGGTGAAGATTTTATTGCGGATATTTTACCCATTGCTGTTCCGCAAAGTAACGAAGGCGATGTGTTAGCCGGGGCGGTAATAAATATTAAATCGCAAAGTCGCTTAGGCCAACAAGTAAGTGCTTTTAGACGCTATGGACAAGAGAGCTTTGCTACTATTCATAACTTTAGCACTGCAATGCGCCGAGTAGTGCGTGAAGCACGTAAAATGGCGCAGTTAGAAGCGCCTATTTTAATTACTGGCGAAACCGGTACTGGTAAAGAGTTGCTCGCACGTGCATGTCATTACGCTTCTAATCGCTCTGTTAAGCCTTTTATTGCTTTGTCGTGTGCTTCGTTACCCGATGATGTGGCCGAATCTGAATTATTTGGTTATGCCGGTTACGAAGAAAACGCCGCGCCAAAACGTGGCGTACTTGAACAAGCCGATGGCGGTACTGTATTTTTGGATGAAGTGGGCGAAATGTCTACTCAATTACAAACCAAGTTACTGCGCTTTTTACAAGATGGCACATTTAGAAAAGTAGGCGATGAAAACGAAGTAAAAGTTAATGTACGTATTGTTGCTGCCACTCAAAAAGACTTACCTGCTATGGTACAAGAGGGGGTTTTTAGGGAAGACTTATATTACCGTATTAACGTTTTAACGCTAGAAATAGCACCACTGAGAGATCGCAAAGCCGATGTGGGGCCGCTTGCTGAGCACTTTATTCAAAAGTACGCACAGCAAAATGGTCATGACGTGCCGTTGTTATCACAAGAGTGTTTAAGCTTTTTACAAGATTATCCGTGGCCGGGTAATGTGCGCCAATTAGAAAACGCAATTTACCGTGCTGTGTCTTTGTTAGATGACAGTGAATTACGCGTTGAGCATTTACAGCTCCCTACATTTACCCATGATTTAGGGTATTTAGAATCAGATTTTGAAGGCTCACTTGATCAAGCAGTTAAACGCTTTGAAGCTACGTTATTACGTAAGCTATATCCTGCTTATCCTAGCTCACGCCAACTAGCAAAGCGCCTTGGTTTAAGCCACACCGCGGTGGCAAACAAGTTACGTGATTATGGTATTAATCGTAAAACAGTAAAAGTTTAGTAACGCAAAGTAATAACTATAAGCTTAAACGTGCGCGGGTAGCTTATAGTTATTTACTTTAATAAAGTAAACTTTGGCTAAACGCGTGTGATACACTTAATTTAATTTTAACTGGTAAGACCTCTGCCGTGAACTTATACATTCGACTTATTTTATTGTTTTTTAAAATTAAACGTAACCATGACTATCAACACTTACTTGATACGGTAAATATTGATTACAAAGCCCTACCTACAGATTGCGATATAAACTTACATTTAACTAATTCACGTTACTTGGCTATGATGGATTTATCGCGCACTTGGATGACAGAGCGGGTGGGTTTATTAAAGCACATATTAAAACGTCGTTGGTTTCCAATTGTAAACGCGACTGCTATTACTTATATTCGCGATATAAAACCTATGCAGCGTTATACAATTAGCACCCGTTTAGTGGGCTGGGATCATAAGTACTTTTATATAGAGCAAAAATTTCACTCTCAGCGTGGCTTACACGCAATTGCTTATGTGCGCGGCGTATTTAAAAGTAAAAAGGGCATAATTAGCATTGAAGAAATGCTGGAAGTAGCTGACTTTAAAGGTGTAGCCCCTATTTTACCAAGTGAAGTAATGCACTGGAAAGAAATGTTAGAGCAGAAAAAAGTAACTAATTTACCACGATAATAATAGTTAACCTGAGCTCTGGTTAGTTATGAGTAATAATCAATAGTTGAAAAAAAAAGGCCTTACGGCCTTTTTAACACACATGCTTATTACTATTAAAAGCTGTATTTAACCCCAAACATCGCCACAATTGGGTCAATTTTAACGGTTGACGTTAATGCTTGAGCGCCATCGGCATAGACAGTTGCATCAGTTTCAATATCCATAATTGAAACCATAGCGTGTAGGCCCCATTTTTCATCTATTTTATAGTTAGCACCCACTTGCGCTACAAAGCCAAACGAATCATCAAGTTTAACTTCTACATCATCTGTTCCAAGTACTGTTTTTAGTGCTTGAGAAGGTTGCTCATCAAAGAAAGTTGTATAGTTAACACCTACACCAACAAAAGGGCGAAACGCGTAGCTTGAATCTAAAAAGTGATATTGCGCTACTAACGAAGGAGGTAAATGCTTAATATTAGCTATTTTATTGCCCGCTAAACCACCCGCGCCATTTATATCATGTGAAAACGGTGTAGCTGCAATTAACTCTAACACCCATTGCTCATTAAAAGCATAATCAACAGTAATACCTAACTGAGTATCTGAACCCGGATTAAGTCCTCGGGCAGAATCTTCGTTAATTGGTGAGCTAGTACTATCAGGGTTTACGTTTATAGCACCCACGTTTACGCTAAAGTTAGCGTGTGCAGCAGGAGAGAGTGCTAATAAAGAGGTGAGTAATGCAATGCTTAATTTAGTTTTCATGTTGTTCTCCAAGAACTACTTTGTGATTGCCGCTATTATTATTCATTAACACAAACAATAACTTGTTTTAGATCAAGGTTTCAGAAATGTTTGAAGTTAGCAAAATCATTTATTGATTTAGATTAAGTTTCTCCACAGTACATAACAAAAGCTATTGACTTATTTAGGTAATATTCAGAATAAAATCAGCCAAGTTTGTTAAACTTATCTTTATGTCTCCTTTTCAATATTAAGCAGGTTAAATGAACGCTACCCAGCAGCTGTTTCTTCATGGTTCAATTTCTAAAGCGCTGCTTAAGTTAGGTATTCCTATAATTTTAATCAATGTTTTACAGTCGGCGTATCAACTCACTGACGCTTTTTGGGTGGGGCGTTTAGGGGCTGCGCAAGTTGCTGCTGTGTCTATTAGTATGCCTGTTACTTTTTTAGTCATTGCCATAGGTGCAGGTTTGGCGATGGCGGGAGCTATTTTATCGGCACAATATATGGGAGCAGGGCAGCAAGACAAAGTAAATCATGTTGCCGCGCAAACTATGTTAATGGTGACGCTAACAGCCATAGTGCTGGGGGGCATAGGTTATATGCTATCGCCTTATTTTTTAACCCTTTTAGGGGTAGAAGACGCTGTTTATGGCGATGCACTTAAGTTTATGCATGTATCGTTTATTGGGGTTATTTTTGTATTTATTTATGCCATGTTCCAATCGTTAATGCGTGGTATTGGCCAAACAAAAGTACCGCTAATTATTGTGAGCGTGACCGTGTTGCTTAATTTTGTACTCGATCCGTTATTTATTTTTGGCTATGGCAGTTTTCAAGGCTTAGGGGTAATGGGAGCTGCACTGGCAACTTTAGTAACGCAGAGCTTAGCTGCACTTGCTGGGGTAATTATATTTTTACGCGGCCGTCATGGTATTCAATTACAGCTAAAAAGCTTTTACCCCGATTGGCAATATATAAAACAAGCCTTCTTTTTAGGCGCTCCGGGTTCAATTGAATTGTCGGCTCGTGCTTTTGGTTTAATTATCATGTCTTTTTTAGTGGCAAGTTTTGGCACGCAAACGATTGCATCTTACGGTGTTGGCTCCAATGTTTTACAAATGGTGATGATCCCAGCAATGGGTTTGTCGATGGCTGTGTCTACATTAGTGGGGCAAAATATGGGCGCAGGAAACCCCAAACGCGCTGCGCAAATAACTCAGCTTGCTAGTTTATGGGGCTTACTAGGCCTGTCGTTTGTGGGAGGGGTAGCCTATTATTTTGCCGAGCATTTAGTTGCATTTTTTATTCCCGATGATGGGGCTGTAATCGCTAAAGGCGCAAAATTTATTCGCATAATGTGTTTAACTTGGGGGGGAATTGGTGTACAACTTTGTGTCGTGGCTGCTTTTAGGGCATCTGGCAATATGCTTAATGCTATGTTAGTTGCCCTGTTATCACAGGGGGTTGTACAGTTTCCTGCGGCGTATATTTTATCTAAACATACGCAATTAGGAGATCACGGTATTTGGTATTCATTTGCCATTACCAACGTAGTTATTGCGCTTATTACCTATGCGTGGTTTGCTCAAGGTTCGTGGCAAAAAACTATTTTAACCAAAGAAGACAAAGACATAGCTAAAATTAGCCAAGAAGCTTTCATCGAAGAAGGCAGTCACTAAACATTGCGGTGGGGTTTGCTGCCGTATAATTAATTTTATAAGGAATAACTATGTCTGTTTTGGTTGCTATAGGGGATCGTGATAATTCTAAGCTGGTGTCGCAGTTACAAGCACGCTTACCTAATATACACATTGAGCAATATTCACAGTGTGAAGATTTCAGTAAAGTTGAGTTTGTATTAGCCTGGTATGCACCAAAAGAACTATGGGCACAATTACCTAATTTAAAAGTGGTGTCGTCGTTTGGTGCTGGGGTTGATAGCATTGATTTAGACTTGCTGCCAGAGCATGTTGAAGTGGTACGTATTGTTGATCAACAATTAGAAATTGATATGGCCGAGTATGTACTTACTCACGTATTGGCGCAAAAGCTACAATTAAAAGAATATTATCAAAAACAAGCTGCAACGCAATGGAAACCCAAGCGAGTATTAAGCTATAACAGAGTGGCTATTTTAGGCTTTGGTCAATTAGGTCGAGCCTGTGCGCAAAGACTCGTTGATAATGGCTTTAGCGTGAGCGCGTGGGCACAAAGCCATAAAGACGTGAATAACGTGACCATGTATTATGGAGAACATGGGCTAAACGAAATGCTGCCTAATACAGATTATTTAGTGTGCTTATTACCGCTGACCGAAAACACGGCCGGAATTATTAACAAAGATTTATTGGCTAAATTACCCGCCCATGCAGTATTAGTAAATGCGGCACGCGGCCAGCACGTAATAGAAGCTGATTTATTACAGGCACTTAATAGTGACCGTTTACGCGCCGCCACGCTTGATGCATTCGATCAAGAGCCATTACCAAGTGAGCATCCATATTGGCTGCATCCTAAAATAACCATAACACCACATTGCGCTGCATTATCAGATGTTAACTGCGTTATTGAACAAATTGAAGTGAGTATTCAATGCTTAACTAATGGCACACCACTTAAAAACCGGGTTGATAGAACCAAAGGCTATTAGCCACGAAGAAAATGATTTGGTAAACATCTTGTTAACAGGTGTAATTTTTATTATTGTATGAAACTTATTCTTACTAATAAAAATAATATCGAGAATACTATGAAGTCTAATCAGGGCGGCGTTAAATTAAGTTTAGTGGTTATATCTATTATAATTTTAGGAGTATCGGCATGGTTTAACCAAGCAAATGCTTGCGAGCTTGCGCTAATACTCTATTAAAACAAAACCTATGCTGAGTTTTTATCAAACCTAGCATAGGTTTTTTGCTATAAGCACTAAAATTATCTCCTTAATTAGTTATCTAATTTAAGTCCTCAGTATGCTGCTTGTTGTATCACACCACAATTTCATTCTTATATTGCTAATAGTTATCGGGTTAGTCCAGATTGACGATGATAGTTGCTCAGCGTCAGCCTTATGCTGGGTGCTAAATTAATAAGCACGACATCGGAGATAAGAATGACGACAGCACCTAAGTACGTAGAAGGGCATAACCTGTTACGCGGGAAATCGGTTTTAGTAACGGCCGCCGCAGGCGCGGGCATTGGCTTTTCAGCCGCATTACGTGCAGCCGAAGAAGGGTGCCGGGCATTAATGATATCTGACATTCATCCACGTCGTTTAGATGAAGCTGTAGCTAATATAAAAGCGCAAACAGGTTTGCAACAGGTATTTGGCCAATTGTGCGACGTAAGCCAAGAAGAACAGGTTCAGGTATTGATCAATGCAGCAGAGGATAAACTCGCAGGTGTTGATGTGCTTATTAATAATGCAGGACTAGGTGGTCAAACCGCTGTAGTAGATATGAGCGACGAGCAGTGGAGTAAGGTGATGGACATTACTCTTACCGGTACATTTCGTATGACCCGTGCAATGCTGCCATTTATGCAACAACGCAAGGCAGGTGTAATCATTAATAATGCTTCAGTATTGGGTTGGCGAGCACAAAAAGAGCAAGCACATTACGCCGCTGCTAAAGCCGGTGTTATGGCATTTACTCGCTGCTCGGCATTAGAAGCTGCTGAGCATGGAGTGCGAATTAACGCGGTATCGCCATCAATCGCTTTACATGAATTTCTTAAAAAAGCCTCAAGTGCCGACGTACTTGAGCAATTAGCCTCAAAAGAAGCCTTTGGTCGTGCTGCCGAAGTATGGGAAATCGCCAACGTGATGATGTTTTTAGCCAGCGATTACTCGTCTTACATGACGGGCGAAGTTGTGTCTGTTAGTTCACAGCGTGCTTAGGGGGGCAAAATGGCAAATAAAATAATTACTAGCAAAACGCAATTACTTGCTTCAACCGGACTTGATTTAGGCGTAAGCGACTGGATTGCAGTAGAGCAAAGCCGTATTGATATGTTTGCCGAGGCAACGGGAGATCATCAATGGATCCATGTCGATCCCATTAAGGCTGCAGAAGGCCCATTTGGCGCATGTATTGCGCATGGTTATTTAACCCTGTCATTAGTTAATTATTTTTTACCTCAGTTGGTAGATGTGCAAAATATAAGCATGGGAGTTAATTACGGCTGCGATAAAGTACGCTTTCCTAATGTGGTTACAGCGGGCAGTAAAGTACGCGGCACAGGGCAAATAATTAGTGTGGAAGAAGTTAAAGGCAGTGTGCAAGTGATCACGCGAGTAACCATTGAAGTGGCAGAGCAACAAAGGCCAGCCTGCGTGGTAGATACCATTAGCCGTTACTCGTTTGTCTAAATGTTTTGGTTAAGCACGACTAAAGCATAACACTTAAACAGCTAGCGGTTATGTTACAAATAATAGTATTAAATTGCTTAATATAAGAGTGCAATTTAAGAATAACGGTTATTGATAAAAGGTTGGATTTAATTACACAAACGAGGGGTAACATGGTCAATACTGATACGCGTTATATTATTTGGTTGCTGGATTTTTTATCTAGCTTGGGAATGGATACCAACACCATTGCTGCCAACAATGGTATCAGTCGCAGTGAGCTCCACAAACCTAATGTGCTCATTAATGCTAAACAGCATCGAGGTTTACTAACTGATGCACAGCAGTGTTATGAGGGCAGCGATCTTGGACTCATATTAGGTTTAAAACGCTCTATTGCTACCCACGACCAACTTGCATATTTAATGATGAGCAGCGCGACGCTGCGCGATGCCAGCCATATTGGGCTTAAATATCAAAATTACTCAGGCCGCTTTTCTGGTAATTTAGTAGTGACCTCCTTTAGTGAAATTCAAGCCGAAGGCTGTTATCAAATTGACGCTAAAGCTGAGCTGGGTGAATTGCGTGTATTAGCAATAGAAGATTTACTTGCCAATATAGTCACGACTTGTCGTTGGGTGCTTGGTCAAGCATTGCCTATTACTAAACTACGTTGTAATTATCCGGCGCCAGTTCATGCTGAGTGTTACCAAGCCATTTTTAATTGCCCCGTCGAATTTGATGCCCAGTAACCCAGCTATTTTTTGATGCTGCGATTTTGGATCAACCACTCCCGCAGTCGAGCCCAGAAAGTGTCAACTTTTATAAAAAACTGTGCGAAGAAAAAAGCATTACTCGAAATCATGGCGACATAGCATGGCGCTTGTCGCAAATTATTGTTGAAGATCCTGCCAGTCCTCCATCGCTGCACGATGCAGCACTAAAGCTGCATTGTAGTTGCCGTACCTTGAGCCGTAAGTTATTGGCGCAAGGTTGGCGCTATCAACAATTAATCGATCAAGTACGAGAGATACATGCGCGGCGACATTTGAGCGATCCTACGTTATCAATCACTCGCATTGGTCAGCAACTTGGGTATGCCGATAGTTCGGGGTTTCATCGCGCTTTTAAAAAATGGACTGGGTTGTCGCCAAGTGCTTTTCGCCATGCGTTATTTGCGGTGCGCTAATCGCTAGTTAATGGCTAGATCGGATAACAACTTGGCGCAATGAGACAAGCTTTATTAACCACTCAGACCTATTATTTTAACCATGATTTAACATGTTTATTTTGCACAGCAACAGGAAGGTATAATAATAATGAAAAAATATGATGGCCTTAATCAATCAATGCTAGAGCGCTTTGCAACTCGTCCGGGTCGCAAAGAATTATTACCAGAGTTAAGCGAAAAAGCGCAAGTTGCGCTTATGTGTCGCATGCTTATTCGTGAAGGATGGGATGAGCATATTGCAGGGCATGTTACTTACCGATTAGAAAACGGTAATATTTTAACTAATCCATGGGAGCTCGCTTGGGGGGAGTTAACCGCCAGCGATATCGTTACGCTAGACCCAAAGGGGAATGTGCTTGATAGTGATTGGAATGTGACCCCAGCGATAGGTTTGCATTTACAGCTGCACGCAATGCGACCTGATGTACATGTTGTTATTCACAATCATCCGCATTGGAGTGGTATTTGGGCTTGTATGCAAAAAGTGCCGCCAGTATACGACCAAGCAAGTGCTTATTGTGGTGTTGAATTACCACTTTATGATGAATATGAAGGCACCTTTGAAAACGAAGCAACTAGCTTATCAGCAGTTGAAGCGCTCGGTGATGCTAAGTGGGCATTACTGGCAAACCACGGCTCGTTAGTGGTGGGTAAAAATCTGCGCCAAGCACACCTAGAGCAATTACTTTAGAGTGGCGCAGTAAACGCGCGTATGAAGTGGAATTAGCAGGTGGCGGGCGACCATTAAGTGATGAAGAAGTTAAAAAAGTGTCTATTGCTGACGACAACGGTTTCCCTTTTGTTTGGGAAGCAATGGCGCGCAAAGAATTACGCCTAGATCCAGGTTTAGTCGACTAAATTTGTCGGATTCACTTAGCTAAGTAGAAGGAATAAAAAATGAAGCTTACAGTAACTCCGCTTGATAATGTTGGCGTAGAAGTGTCGGGTTTCGATATTAACGAGCCACTTACCGATGAAATAAAAGCTGAACTAAAAGCACTATGGTACGAACACGCTATTTTAGTGTTTCGTGATCAGGATATTAGCCCTGAAAAGCAAATTGAGTTTAGTCGCATTTTTGGCCCGTTAGAATTACATCCGTTAAAAGTTACCACCAGTGATAAATATCCAGAGTTATTTGTGCTACAAAATGGTGGCCCTATGGATAAGTTTCAAACTGCTTTTTATAAAGGCGAAGAAATTGTGGGTCGGTTAGATTGGCACATGGATTTGCATTATACAGCGCGTCCAAATCATGGTGCACTGTTGCGCGCTGTGGTGGTGGTGGTGGTGGCAGCAGAAGATGGCATGACCGGTTTTGGCGATTTAGCAAAAGCGTACGATGCACTCGACGACGACACTAAAGCTTTAATTGAACAGCTAGAAGTGGTTTACAGCTTTAGTATGCAGCGCCGCCATATGCGCTACGTTAACTTAGACGGTTATGAGCCTGGCCCTAACAGCCCAACAAAACCAACCGACATTGGCTTTCCTGACTTTTCAGACGCTGCTTACCCTATGGTAGTTACACACCCGATCAGTGGCCGTAAAGTACTTGAGGTGGTAGAGCAGTTTTTAGATAGAGTTGTTACTCCACAGCAATTTGGTTTATCGAATGATGAATCTATAGAGCTACTTGAGCGATTTGTTGCGCATGTACAAAAGCCGGAATTTACTTACTTTCATAAATGGCGCGAAGGCGACATGGTACTGTGGGATAACTGGCGTGCAATGCACTGCAATGCACTGCAATGCACTACCGGCACTAAGCCTGGGATCAATCGCGTTATTAACCGCACCACCATTGAGGGCGATATAACGCTTGGCCGTGTGTTAAAAACAGAATAACTTTACATCTATTGCAGCAGCTTAAATTAACCAGCTGCTGCTTTTTTATATCTTTCATTAATACTTACCAGCCTCTACACGACATTTCAATCTGCTAATTTTTAATCTATAGCATGCACTTAATATACTTGCGTTTAATACGCAGATTTATTACCTAAGCAGAATAAGTAAGTTAAACCGTTACGCTGTTTGCTATAACGGTTGTTAAATTAAGTGCTAGGGCGTGTTTATTTTTCGAGGTTAAATTGGCAGGTGCTTAGCGGCGCTGCGCCCAGCGAGCCTGCCAAAAAAAGTGGCATCTCCAACCGACATACCACTGGCATATCCCTTGGCTGTACGTGGTAATCCCGCGGTGGCTCGACCAGCAGCATAAAGCCCACTTATTATTTCATTGTCTAAATTAACCACTTCACCCGTAGTGAGTGTTTTTAGCCCACCAAGCGTAAATATGAGCGGGCCTTTGGTGCCGGGCATAATTACAGCAGTCATTTCACTTGCAGAGTATTCTAATAAGGCAAAAGGGGGCTTGTTTAACGGTTTTAGCCACTCGGCGGTTTTATGAAATAGTGGGTCTTGTTTATTACTGGCGTGCTGATTAAAGTAGCTAACAGTTTGCTCAAGCATACCGGCCGGGAAGGGCGCTTCACTGGCAACTTCTGCTATGCTATCGCCAGTGGCAACAATGGCTGCACGTTGTAAATAATGCGACGCCTCAAAATCCTCTTCTTGTACTAACAAATAAAACTTTTGCTCAGCTTGTTGGCAAGAATAATGCTCCAATCTGGCTAAATACGCATCTTCATTTATATAACGCTGACCGTGTTTATTTAGTAAAATACCGTAGGTTAGCTTTGCTGGTGGATAGAGCGGAAACGACATAAAAGCCTGTTCCATATTAATTGTTTGCCCGCCGACTGCTTGGCCTAATTGAATACCATCCCCCATATCGAAGGTGTTGCCATAAGGTACGCAATACTCAAGTAGATCAGGCATGTATTGACGTGTCATGGTGTCGTTCATTACAAAGCCACCGGTGGCTAATACCACACCACGAGTTGCACGAATCGCAATTTCTCGGTTGTCGCGCTTAGCAATTACGCCGCAAACACGATTGTTTTTATCTACTAATAAAGCAATAGCGCGACAATCATTAATTACCTCAGCGCCCGCGCCTGCGATGCGCTGCATTATGGCATCCATAAATATTTTACCGCCTTCGTCGCCCACTTTAGAGGGCACGTGACCGCGTGGAACGGGCTTAGCAATGGTATTAAAAGGGTGAGCTTTTTCATTACCGGTAAATAATAACGACTCATCACTGAGTGGCACTACTGTACGCTCTAAAAAGGCTGCGCGTTTATAAGGTACACCAAGGGATTCAACCCAATCAAAATGTCCTGCAGCGCCTTGTGCATAACAACGCATCTTATCTTCATCGCCATACGGGCCAAGTGCTTCGCGTAAATAAGCCAGCATGTTTTCGGTGCTATCTTCTAAACCTAACTCTTTTTGTAATGCAGTGCCGCCACTGCCGCCTAAATACATTTCACAGCTTGATAATGCAGTCGAGCCACCCCCAGCACTGGCACGTTCTAAAATAGTAACCTTAGCACCTAAGGTTACAGCTTCTAGTGCGGCGGCGGCTCCTGCGCCGCCATAACCGCACACGAGTACGTCGGTGCTAATATCAAAGTGGCTAATCGATTCAAAAGCGCGAACTTTGTGTGTGCTTAGTATTGGGTTCATGTTATATCCTTATAAGTATTTAATATTTAGTGTTTAAAACTTGCCATTGCGCATCATGGCGTCCATACCACCATCTACATAAATAATGCTGCCATGCACAAAAGAGGCTTGGGCTGATTGTAAAAAACTGACCGCATCGGCAATTTCACTTGGCTGGCCATTGCGACCAATAGGCGCAACAAAGTTACGTACGGCTTCGCCAAAACGTGGATCTTGCTTAGAGGCTTCGTGCAATGGAGTTTCAATTGCACCAGGCGCAACTAGGTTAATACGCACGCCGGTACTCCCCGTTTTAACGGCTAAACGACGACAATGCACAGTGAGTGCATATTTAGACGCAGAATAGGCTATTTGTGGTTGGCCAAGCTCATCTGCCAGTGCGCGAGCGGCTGGCTCGTCATTGTTGAGCATTAACTCAATAATAGGGTGTGGATCTGCCACTTGTTGACTAGCGGCCACTGAGCCAATAACGGTAATAGCTGGCTGCTCACCTTTAGCGAGTGCAGGTTGAAGTAATTCAATTAACTCGGTTGAGCCAAAATAATTAACCGAAACCACTAAACTGCTACTTGGTGCGGTAACGCCAAGGCCCGCACAACAAACCAGGCCATCTAGTTTACCATTGGCTAATTTGATAACTTGCTCTGCGGCATTAGCGCGACCTTCAGGGGATGATAAATCGGCATTAACTTCGGCTTGATGGCGGTCTATGCCGATCACAGTATGACCTGCTGCGCGTAGTTTTTCACAAACGGCGGCGCCAATCCCTGATGCTGAACCTGTAACTGCGGTAACTGACATAATAAACTCCTAGCATTATTGGTTAATAGTAATTAAAACAAAGTTTAATTTACTGAATGGGTTTTATGAGTTGTTTTGCTTGATAAGATTTTAATTTAAACAGTAAAAATACCGATATTAATGTTGTACTCGTACTAATAAGTAAAGCATAACGTAAGGATTCAACACCGGCCTCCTCGCTAAATACTTCACTAAGCACGCCCACCAACATAGGCCCAACACCTATGCCTAAAAAAGTAATCAGCACGGTTTGCATTGAAATAGCCAATGCTCGCTGAGTGCCCGGTACAATTGAAGTGAGTAATGTGAGACAAGGGCTAACCCACCATACAGAAAAGAAACTCGCTAAGGTGCAAAACAGCATAGCAAATGGAATACCGGCAAAAAATAGGTCATCGCCTAAGCCTTTAGGCCATAAAAAATATATAACAATAAATACCCACCCCAGTATATGGCCTAGTATAGGTAGCCATAAAACACCTTTTCGTCTGGCGATTCTATCAGCCAAATAGCCACTAGAAAGAATTCCAATCGCTGCCGCACCGCCGCCAAAAAAGCCTGCCATCATGCCGGCTTGGCTCAGTGTTAAGTCGTGGCTGCGTACTAAAAAAGTGGCATTCCACATGCCAAACGCATTTGCGCCTAACGTTGCAATGGCGCTTGAGCAAACTAATAGTCGATAATCTTTGCGCTTTAACAATGCTTTTGTTGATGCTCTAAAACCTGTGGTTAGTGCAGGCTGCAGCGGTGAAGTTGGAGAGCTAATGGCATCATCGTATTGACCGCGTTTAGGTTCGGGTATCACAAAAAATAGCAAAAAAGAAATAAACAAAGCGGGAGTAGAGATAATAAAAAAGGTTTCTCGCCATCCATACAGCTCTACCCAATATGCACCTAAGGTAAGCGCAATAATGGCGGCAAAGGTAGCGCCAGAGGTAAAACAACTAATCGCAAATGAGCGTCGCTCAACCGGGTAACTGTCCGAAAGTAACGATAAAGAGGCCGAAGTAACCGGTGCTTCAGCTACTGCCACCAACATACGCATTATTAGCAAGTATTTGTGGCATTGATACCGACGTTGCCACCATCGCTAGTACCAGTGGCCGTGCAATTGAAGGCACCGAAATAGCAATAATGTCTGAGCAGGGTGAAATACTCGGTGCTAATGAAACTGGCGAAATTTGTATTCGTGGTTTTCATGTAATGAAAGGGTATTTTGAGCAACCACAAGCAACCGCCGAAACCATAGATAAAGACAATTGGCTGCACACCGGCGATGTTGGGCATTTAGATAAAAATGGCTATTTAAGCATTACCGACAGACTAAAAGATATGTACATTTCGGGCGGATTTAATTGTTATCCGGCAGAAATAGAGGCAGTACTTATTGAGCACAGCGCTATTGCACAAGTTGCAGTGGTAGGAATTAAAGATGAGCGCATGGGAGAAGTTGGCTGTGCATTTATTACTTTAAAATCATCAGCAGAACTTGATGAGGCAACGTTAATGACTTGGTGTCGTGAGCGCATGGCAAATTATCGAGTACCCAGAAAAATCAAAATAATTGACGCAATGCCAGTAAATGCTTCTAACAAAGTAGTTAAAGCAGAACTGATAAAGCATTTTTTGCAACAGTAAAATTTTAGAAGGAGCAAACATTTGGAATTTTCATTTACCGAAGAGCAGAAAATGATCCGCGATACTGCGCAAGCCTTCTTAGCTGAAGTATCGTCATCGAATGCAATACGCAGCGCAATGGACACTGAGCAAGGCTTTGATCCACAAATATGGCAACGTATTTGCGAAGAAATGTACTGGCAGGCAATTCATATACCGGAAGAATATGGCGGCATGGGACTAGGCTATGTAGATTTGGTGGTTATGCTGGAGCAAATGGGACGTTATTTATTATGTTCGCCGTTTTTTTCAACCGTGTGTTTAGCCAGTAATGCCTTAATAGTTGCCGGCACTGATGAGCAAAAGCAACAATATTTAACGCAAATATGTGAAGGTAGTTTAACCGCTACGCTTGCCTATACCAGTAAAAATGGCCAGTGGGACGCAACAGCAGTGCAAGGCATTGTAACTGCACAGGGCGATGATTATTTACTTAATGGCACATATCGTTATGTACTAGATGGCCACACGGCGCAATTATTAATAGTTGCCGCACGTAGTGAAGGCAGTGAGGGCGAGCAAGGAATAAGTTTATTTGCAATAGACTCGGACACCCCTGGAGTAAAGCGCACTTGGTTGCCAACTATGGATCAAACACGTAAACAGGCAGAAATAGTGTTTGATAATGTGCGAGTGAGCAGCAGCCAATTAATGGGCGAGGAAAATAATGCTTGGCCACAGCTAAATAAAGTATTGCAACTAGCTGCTATAGCCATTGCAGCAGAGCAAGTAGGTTGCTCGCAACAAGTATTAGATTTAACTGTAGAGTACACCAAAGAGCGAGTGCAGTTTGGTAGGCCTATAGCGGGTTTTCAAGCAGTTAAACACCAAGCGGCAGATATGATGCTGCGTACCGAGGTGGCGCGCTCAGCCGTTTATTACGCTGCGTGCGTAGCAGAGGAGGCGCTCAGTGGTGGTTTGTTGGCCGATGAGTTAGGCGAAGCAGCCAGCGTAGCTAAGTCGTATTGCTCAGAAGGCTACTTTAAAAATGCCGGAGATGCGCTGCAACTTCATGGTGGAGTAGGGTTTACCTGGGAATATGACGTGCACTTATATTTTAAACGAGCTAAATCGTCTGAGTTATTTTTAGGTGATGCAGCTTATCATCGTGAACACGTCGCAACATTGTTATTAGATTAAACGGCTGCTAAAAAAGGTAAAACAGATGAAATTAAGTTTTAGTGATGAAGACGAAAAATTTCGCGCCGAAGTGGCACTTTGGCTCTTTGAGAATTTAGTGGGTGAATTTGAGCAGCTTAAATTTCGCGGTGGCCCTGGGGATGAGCATATGTTTCCTCTGGAGCGTAAAAAGTGGGAACAAAAGCTCGCGCAAGGAGGTTGGACCTGCATTGGTTGGCCTAAAGAATATGGTGGCCGAGGGTGCTCTATTGAGCAGCAAGTTATTTTTAATGAAGAATATGCTCGCGCGGGTGCACCGGGTCGTGTTGGGCATATAGGTGAAGGGCTTGCTGGGCCAACGTTAATTGCCTTTGGTAGTGAAGCGCAAAAACAAAAATACTTGCCAGGCATTGCAGCCGGAACCGCACTTTGGTGCCAAGGTTATTCTGAGCCTAGTGCAGGCTCAGACTTAGCTAATGTTAATACCAAGGCACATTTTGACGAAGCCAAAGGTAAGTGGATTATTAGCGGGCAAAAAGTGTGGACATCGCTTGCGCATGAATCTGATTATATTTTTGTTATAGCGCGTACTAACCCAAATTCTAGCGCTCACAAAGGGCTAGGCTTTTTCTTAATGAAAATGGATCAGCCAGGTATTGAAGTGCGTGGCATAAGGCAACTTACCGGCACCTCTGAGTTTAATGAGGTATTTTTTGATCAAGCCGAATGTGATGCCGACGATATTGTAGGGCAACCAGGTGAAGGCTGGGCTATTGCTATGGGTTTACTTAATTTTGAGCGTGGCGTGTCGACCTTAGGTCAGCAAATGCAGTTTCAAAATGAGCTTAATCAAATTATTGATATAGCCAAAGCCAATGGTAAAAGCCAAAATCCAACTATTCGCCAACGCATTGCTGACGCTCATATAGGGCTTAAAATAATGCGCTACAACAGTATGCGTATGCTCTCAGATACAGGTGATGGCGGCTTACAAAAAGAAGCGCTGATCTATAAATTATTTTGGGCAACATGGCACCGTGATTTAGGCGAACTGGCAATGGATGTACTTGGCCCCGAAGCCGAAATACTAGAGTCAGGCCCTTATACATTAACCCGTTTACAGGCTATGTATTTGTTTGTTCGCTCAGATACCATTTATGGTGGCACTAACGAAATACAACGTAACATTATTGCTGAACGTGGCTTAGGTATGCCCAAAGAGCCTAAAATAACCGCATAAAATAATTGTATTACTTAACCTGATGTAACGGATAAAAAATCGCTTAACCAGCACATCAGGTTACTTATTTTATTGCTCATTACGACTGGGCTGGTGGGGTTATTTTTAGCGAAGGCTGTGAGTTCAAAAATTAACTAAAGAGTAAGAAGGGCTGTAAAGCTAAGCCCGCTTAATCAGCGGGCTTTATTTGAATACAGTAAGGACGTTAAAAACTACTGCGAGGCATAGGCATTGGTGCGTCGGTTAGTCCCCCATTAACACCAAAAATTTCACCAGTGATATAGCCCGCCGCGGGCGAGGCTAAAAATAGCGCACAAGCCGCTACATCTTCAGGCTGACCTAAGCGATTCATAGGTGTACGTTTAACAATAGCCTGCTCCATTTCATCATTCATTACGCCTTTAAGTGCTTCGGTAAGGGTTGAGCCTACGCTAATTGCATTAACGCGCACTTTAGGTGCAAAATCTTGCGCTAAATTAAGCGTCATAAAATTTAATGCCGCTTTGGCGATGCCGTAACTAATAAAGCCGGGCTGAGCTAACTGCCCAGCTACCGATGAAATATTAATAATACTGCCTTGGCCACTGGTATTTACCATGTGCGGGGCACTAATACGTGACAAATCAAACGCGGTAGCGGTATTGAGCTTAAAGCAATTTTCTAACTCTGCTGCGCTGCTGCTAAGTGTAGGCTTAATTGCGCCTGAGCCACCGACGTTATTGACTAAAATATCGAGTCGGCCAAAATGCTCAATTGTTTTATCAACTAATGACTGTCGTTGTTGCTCATCAAGTACATCGCACGCAACGACTAAAGTGCGGCTGCCGCGTTGGCGTATTTGCGCTGCTGTTTGTTCAATATCTTCGATGGTTCTGGCAGTGACTACAATATCGGCACCCGCATCGGCTAATGCCAGTGCTATGGCAGCACCTATGCCACGCCCTGAGCCGGTAACAATAGCGACTTGGCCATCGAGGCGAAATCTATCGAGTATAGACATTAATATCTCCTTACTTAAATTAGACTAACATGTTGCTGTGCAAATTAAGGTTGCCTTACAGGCATACCTCAAATAAACCCGCAGCACCCATGCCACCGCCAATACACATGCTCACCACAACATATTTAACACCGCGACGCTTGCCTTCAATAAGGGCATGGCCCACCATACGCGCACCACTCATACCAAAGGGGTGGCCAATGGCGATAGCGCCGCCATTAACGTTAAGTTTATTGTTATCAATACCTAGGTAGTCGCGCGAATAAATAAGCTGACACGCAAACGCTTCGTTAATTTCCCACAAACCAATATCATCAATTGATAAACCATGTTGTTTTAATAGCTTAGGAATAGCATATACAGGGCCAATACCCATTTCATCGGGCTCGCAACCTGCAACCGCCATACCACGAAACACACCCATTGGCGCTAAGCCTTTTCGTGTCGCTAATTGTGAGTCCATTACCACGCAGGCTGATGCGCCATCAGATAACTGACTTGCATTACCTGCTGTAATAAATTCACCTTGTGAAATAACGCGACCATCTTTCCACACCGGTTCTAAGCTTTGTAGGCTCTCAAGAGTTGTAGAAGGGCGGTTGCCTTCATCTTTAGCTAGTAATACGTCCTCAAAGGTCACTTCTTTGGTTTCGCGGTTAAATACTGATTTAGTAGATGCCATTGGCACAATTTCGTCATCAAACAGGTTGTTTTTTTGCGCCGCAGCAATACGCAGTTGCGACTGTAAGCTGTACTCATCTTGCGCTAAACGTGAAATGTTGTAGCGCTTAGCAACCACTTCTGCCGTTTCGATCATCTGCATATAGGCATGCTCTGAATGCGACAGTACTTTTTTTGAAATATTACGATAAGTATTTTTGTGTTTGTTTTGCACCATAGAAATAGATTCAACGCCACCGGCAACCACAATATCCATTGAACCAAGCATAATATTTTGCGCCGCAAAACCTATACTCATTAATCCAGATGAACACTGACGGTCAAGAGTCATACCCGGCACGCTATTAGGTAGGCCTGCAGCGGTCGCTGTTAAACGGCCCAAGTTATAGCCTTGAGTACCTTGCTGGGCTGCACAACCAATGATCACATCATCAACCTCAGCACCATCAATACCCGCGCGTTTAACGGCTTGCTCAACTGCATGACCTGATAATGCAGGCGCTTCGGTATCGTTAAAGGCACCACGAAAGGCTTTGCCCATAGGCGTTCTGGCGGTAGAAACTATAACTGCTTCGCGCATGATTATTCCTTTTTTATTTTGAAGTGCAAAGGCACTCTTACGGTTAAATTTTAGCTAGGTAATAATGCTGAGTTGCTGCAATAACACGTGTGTATTGGTTAAATTAGTCAGATTAATTGCAATTATTACCACGGGTAAAAATAGAGTTTTCCATATCTACATTAACCCTTATCGCGTCACTGTGAACATCGACCATTTGAGGTAGGCAATAACTAATTAGTAAAATAAAGAGAATTAGTAATTGGTTTGTACTGCTTATTAATTCGCTTATTGGGCGAGTTTAGCTTTAATAGTGATGAGTAAAGCAAGACAATATTTGCCGCGGATTTTAGAAAGGGAAACAGTTACAAACGGAATTAATTTTAATGAATTTACGTTGTGCTTCCTGCAATTTATTGAAAGTAGTTAGGGTATATTGACCGTTCATGGTTGAACCTTTTTCACTCTAGGGGGCTTTAATCGCGGTGCGAGATTTGTAACCTAGTATGCTCGGTAACTGTTTTTACCTTATTCTACTAGCTTAAAACCAAGTAAAAATAAGTAAAAACGAGCAAAGCTTCCGCCGCTCACCTATACCCATGTAGATAAAAATAGTTCATCCCCCTAGGCAAAACTACTCGATCAGCGTGTGTTTGGCATTTATACGTCGATATCACCTAGTTTGTGGGGAATAACGACATTACACAGGCTCTGCCTACCTAAAAGCCAAACACATTGCTAAAAAATTAAACTTCAGATGGTAAACATGCCCTAATTAAAAAGAGTTTTTAAGTGGGAAAGTTGCTTTTTATTAATTAAACAGACTAAAAACCACACGTAATGAATAAAAAATGAACGAGGTGTTTAATTATGTTTAGCTAATAGAGTTTATAAAAGTTATTAGGATCAAATAAAGACAGTTTATTTTTTGTTTACCTAGTTTAACGTTGTTTATAAATTATAAACACATATTTTACACACCATTAAAACGGTTTTTAATTTATGGGTCGTTGAGGCTTGTGAATTGTTTAGTACGCATATTTATAAAAATTAAGTACTAATACTATTACATTTAATTGCAGGGTTGTTTGATAAGTAAGCAAATGAAAACTCACTAAACCGTTATTTTATCTTAAGATTAAATCGTCTTACCGAAGTTGCTCAAAGGAAATGGCAATAATGAAAAAATATCTAGGTTATTTATTATGTTGCTTTGCATGTAATGCATATAGCAACGATGAAGTAGCACTTACTTTAGTTGGATACATTTCACCTAAATGTGAGTTTACGGCAGAAAATAAAAACTTAACTATTTCTTCAGATGGCTTCGCTAATACAGAGTTAGCAATTAATTGTAACTCACCTATGCGGGTATCTATGCTGTCAGAAAACGGTGGTTTGCGCCACCAGCAGGGTACTCACTTAAATGCTTATAACGTTAACTTGTCAATTGCAGATGCTAATCAAAGTATGTCTGTTTCGTCACAGACCCTAACAGTATCACAAACATTTAATGTTGATAAAATTTTATTTAACAGCGTAGCAAAACTACAGTTAGAGCTAGTAGACCCTTTAATTTATGCAGGAAATTACCAGGATGTTATTCGCATAGAAATGACGCCATCTGCAGTCTCTGGTGGCGTGCGGTAAACCATTAATTATTAAACATAAACATATATCACATGGAAAAGGAATATAACAATGAAAAAGTTAATCGTATTATCAGCAATCGCAGCACTTACATCAGGTGCAGCACTAGCAGACAGCATAAACTTAGGTGCGGCTGTACAGTCTGTGTGTGGAGTTAGCAACACGGATACTGTTAAATATTTTCCAGCTTTAGCGCTCGGTAATAGTGCTACTGTTAATTTTGATCTTCAGTGTAATGATGTTGACGGCGCAACAATATCGCTAACAACTTCTGAAGGGCATTTACAAAATTCAGATAATGAAGATATGGGCGTTGGTTATACTGCAGCATTAAGTGCAGGTCCATTTGCGTTTACTTTAACTGCAGATGATGGTGCAAATGATCAGTCAGCATCTCAAAGCCAAGCAGGCACAGCTGCACTTGCTGCAGGTGGTCTAGCGGGGACAATTTTAGTTACTGTTACACAAACACCTACATGGTCAGGGACGTATGCGGATACGCTTACACTAGGTATAACAGCTAATTAATTCGTCACTTTAAAAGGCAGTTATTAACTGCCTTTTTATTATTTAGAGGGAATTTTATGCGTTTATTTATAATTTTTATTTTATTTACAGCTTCTTACTCGGCATTGTCTTTTCAAGTACAACCTATGGTTGCAGAGGTACAACCTATGGGGAGCCAATCGCAACAAACAATACGCATAGCAAATACATCAGTAAATCCTTTAACTATTGAAATTACAGCATATGATTTATTAATAACGGATCAAGGAGATGAGTCGTTACGTGAAAATGAAGATGACTTTTTAATTATACCTATGACAACTATTATTCCTGCAGGAAAAAGCCAGTCAGTTATTGTTAGGTATATTGGTGAGCCTGTACTTTCCGCTTCAAAAGCTTATCGTTTAATGATTGATCAAGTAAAAGTTAATTTACAAGATGATAATACATCAGGTGTTGGTATGAGCTTGAGCTTTAGAACGTTACTTAATGTGGTTCCGCAAGGAGCAGAAGCCAAGTTAATGATTAAAAGTAAAGCACAAGCAGCAACTGGTGAGTGGAAAGTATTATTAGAAAATACCGGCAATAAATATATTCGCTTATCGCAAGCACAGTGGGTAATTAAGGGTAATAATGAAAAATTTGTGCTTGAAGGAGAAAGCTTAAGTAAAGCGTTAAGTGGAAAGCTGCTTTTACCTAACTCAAGTCGAGAAGTAACAATAAAAATACCAGCGCAATTTAATGCAGAGCAAAGTGAGTTGGAGGTGCTGTTTTAATGTGTAGGCTGCTGAATTATTACTTATTATTATTTGTAATGTTAGCTTTGCCCGCCTACGCTTTAGAAGTAACGCCCATGGTAGTTACTTTTTCACCAAATGGCGTGTCAAATGGTGCATCTAGTTTAATACATAACCAGTTACCACGTGATATTGCCTTTGATATACAGGTATACGAAATTCAATTTACACAAGATGAACCACAATTAGTGCCGTTAGAAGATTCGCCATTGTGGGTGTTTCCGCCGTCATTATTGCTACAAGCAGGGCAAAGTCAGCGTATTCAATTTAGATGGCTAGATAAAGTACTGCCAACCACAGATAAAAGTTACCAAGTTAGCTTGATTGAGCAACCATTAAACGCTCATTTAGCAGACAAAACATCGCAATTGACCATGCTGCTTAATGTGAACTTAATTGTGCATGTAGATCAACCACAGTTAACAGCAGATTTAGCCATTGGAGAGTCTCATATTGAGGGAACAGACATTATGGTAAATATAATAAATAAAGGCCCAGGTGCGAGTCGATTAAGTGATTATGAGATCAAGTTAACTGATGAAAGTTCTGGAGTATTAATAGAGCGCATTTTAAAGCAGCAATTAAAGGCACAAGGGTATGACGTGTTTTTTGCACCTAATAGTAGCCACTATATAAAAATACCTAAACCAAAATCGATAAAAGAGGATAGTTTTAAAAGCTTACGCTTAGAATTGATGAGGTAATAAATATGCGTATATTTATTTGTTTATTATTAATTGTATTCACTCAAGTAAGCCTAGCAAAAATAAATCCATCTAACCGAACCATTGAGCTAAGTGTTGAGGCTGAGCTTAATAAAACAGATATTGGCAGAGTAACACTTGCTGTGGAGCCAGGTGATAATTTATTACTTAAGTGGAACGAAGTTGAAACAGTATTAAAGGAAGTGTTATACCCTGAAGGCCTTGCCATATTAAAAGCTAAGGTTGTTGATGGTTTGCTTAGCAAGCAAGCATTAGAAAAGTTTGGCTTTGTGGTTAACTTTGACCTAAGCGATTTTAGTTTAAAAATAAATGCCCCTCTTAATTTAACCCGCCCGCAAACATTAAGTTTAAAATCAGACTCTAGGCGACTAAAAGCTTCAGAAGTGGCTAATTTAAGTGGCTTTGTTAACCTGTATTCTAGCTACTTATATCAACAAAATAACAATACAGATACGACAGACAAACAGCTAGCCTTTCGTGCTGAAATGGTGATGAATTGGGGGGGCTGGGTAGTAGAAAATGAACTTGAGTATTTATCAGATGTTGAGGCAACATCATCAAATGTTAAACGTTTAGGCACACGCTTAGTGCATGACTTACCGTTAAAAGGCATGCGTGTATCAATAGGCGATAACTACAGCTCAGGAAGTTACTTTCAATCTACATCACGTATTTTGGGAATTTCGCTTGCTCATGACTTCTCGCTAGTATCCGATAGGCCAATAAGACCCAGTGCCTCTAGAAGCTTTACTTTAGAAAGCCCATCTTCTGTAGAAGTATTGGTTGACGATAGGATTGTAAAGCGATTAAATTTAACTGCAGGCATATATTCATTAGATGATATACCGTTGAATGAGGGAAGTAATAATATAAGTTTGCGGATCACTGATATTGCAGGGGTAGTACGATACGTTAATTTTGATGTAACCACGGGCTTAGATTTATTTGCAGAGGGACAGCTAGAATATGAGATTCATATTGGAGTGCCATCGACATTAACCGATCAGCTAAATTACGATAATGACAGCCCATTGATAAGTACCTATCTTGATTATGGGGTATCGCCTAGTTGGACTATTGGCTTTACAGCGCAGGCAGATGAATTTATACAACAAGCAGGCTTTAAAAGTATTTATGCTGCCAATATTGGCCAATTTGCATTTGAAAATGCAGTGAGTTTTGGCGACGAAACAGGACACGCTTACCGATTGGTATATAGTAGCTTTACAGACAGAAGTGAATTACTACAAGATATTAGTTTTGGTTATGAGTACTCTACTGAAAACTTCCGTGCTGTAGGCTATCGACCTGATCTACAAGGTAGTGCTCGACTACGAGAACACTTTATTCAGGCAAACTATAGCTTTTTTAATAGCCCTACTTTACGTACTTCTTTTTTTGCCAACCTATCAAGAGCACATAATGAAGCTCAGTTTGATAAATCAGTAGGGTTAAGTTTATCTGGTGATTTAAGTAACAACCGTTGGCGTTATAGCCTAGGCGCTCAATGGGATGAAATAGCAGATAATGCAGAGTGGGGAATTAGGCTCTCTTTAACCTATAAGTTTAGTAATGATCGACGTTTAAAGTTATCTCACCAATCACGTAGAAACAAAACACGTTTAGAGTATACCCAAGATGCTAATCAACGCTATGTAGGTGCCTTTAGTTTAAGAACGGGAATTGAACATAATGACCAAAATGAAGCATTATTTGACTTAAACACACAATATAATGGCAACCGATTTTTAGCTAGTTTAGACCATGCTAGCTTTTATGAGCAATTAAATGCAAGTTCAGCTTATCATCAAAGTCGGGTTAGTTTTGCATCCAGCGTAGCATTTGCAGAAGATGATTGGGCAATAGGTAAGCCTATATACGACAGCTTTGCTTTAATTAAACCCCACTCGAGCCTAAAAGATAAAAAAATAACCTTGGGCCAATACAAAGATCAATACAGAGCAAACAATGCAGATTTTGATACTATTTTATTACATGATATTAGCTCATACGATAATTCGGCTATTTCAGTAGATGTAGAAGATTTGGAGCCTGGGTATGATATTGGGGCGGGTTTAGTGGTGTTTTTCCCATCTTATCGCAGTGGGTATAGTGTAATGATTGGTACTGCTGCAAATATATCGGTTATCGCCACTTTACTAGATCAACAACAACAGCCGTTAGCATTACAAGTGGGTGTTGCTGTATGTTCAGATAATACTGAAAAACAATATAAGTTTTTTACAAATAAATCGGGTCGTTTTGCATTAACTGGGCTTACCCCTTGTAGCTATGAAGTGACATTAAATAATAGCGAAAAATCGCAATTTATTTTAGATGTAAAAGAAGGTGAGCAACTACAAAGAAAAGGAAAGATTTATGTACACTAAACAAACGGTTACCTTTATTAGCGGCTTAGCTTTATTACTTTTACCTTATATTAGCTACGCACAGTGTGATGCAAGGTTAAATAATATTGACCACTTATTTGATGACTTTGATCAGTACCATGCATTACAAAAAGTAGATGCAAAAAAGCAGCTGCGCATTAATGTAATAAATGACGAACAGTGCCAGCTACATATTATACTAACCAGTGAAAACCAAGCGCAGCTAAAAGGCGCTTTTCAAAGTATTGCTTATCAATTTCGCAGCGATACTCAGCAATTAGTCAGCTCATCAATTAGTCGTTTACAACTAGTAGAGTCAGCGGCTGAAGTTGAACTTTTGATCCCATCGGGTACACCGGTAAAGGCAGGGTTATACACAGATAGATTGCAAATAAAACTTTATGATCAAAATAATCAGCTGCTCGATGAGCGTCAACTTGACATTGAAACAGATATTGCCCCAAGAACCAGCCTGTCGGTGCTTGGTTATAATACTTTTGCAAATATCATTAACTTAGGAGAGTTAATACCTCTGCAAGAATACGCTATGTTACCTAGCCTGCAAGTAGTGACTAATTCAGATGTTCGGCTGCGTGTTAGCTCTGATAATAAAGGTAAGTTAGTGCACAGTATGTATCAGCAACAATATGCGATAGATTATAATTTAGATTTGGCGGGTAATTGGTTAGGATTGAGTCAAGATACAAATAAAACGTTTTCATACGCTGGGCAAACTGTGTTTTTATTGCCACTTAAAATACAGTTAGCTGACTTTAAAGAGCAAGCCGCTGGTGAGTATACAGATACTATAAGGTTTCAAATTAGCCCACTTAACTATTAACTTTGTTTAAGTTTTTTTGACACCATGCAAGTGCTTGCTGCTTATTTTTAACGGCAATTTTTTGATACACTTTATGTAAATGAACTCGCACAGTTGCTTCGCTGATAAACAGGCTATCGGCAATAGCACTGGAGTGCATTCCTGAAAACAGTAAGTTTAAAACTTTAATTTCTTTACAGGTAAGGTTATTCGACTGCAGTGTTGTTTGTTGCTCGCTAGCCAGCATTTGCCTCATCCAACAATCAGTAACTGCGCGAGGAAACCAAAGTTCTCCCTTATTAATCGCTTCTAACCCTTGGTGAAAAAGAGCTTCGTCTGTATTAGCATAAAATAAGCCCTTTAAGTTAGGCCATTCTTTTAATGGAATAACATCACTGTCTTTAGGCACGTCAAAAATAACAAGCCCTTGGTGCTCATTTTTTAACATAAACTGATTAATTAGTTCATAGTTAGTGATAACGTTAAGTGCTTGATAATTTACCAGCAGTATATTGTATTGTGTCGCCACACAAAATAAAGAAGTATACCCGGAAGTATTTAAACACTTTATCTGTTTATTCGTTATATTTTCAATTGCCATAAATTTATTCCATATACTTAAGTATTACTACTATATTCCTAAGTTCAGTTAATATCAATGGTGAAATAATGTACAAATCGTTTGTTATTTAACTTAAATCGCTTGTTTAATTGTAGTATACGCAATAGGCTCTGTGGGTTTATTTACTTCCTCATTTTAATAATTTAAGGTGAATGGCGTTTTACTGAATAACTATTAGCGAGGAGTTGTGGCGCGGCAGGGTTTTTATTAATAAAATATTAGAAAATGATACATATCATCTTGTTTATATCATATAATTTACATCCAGAGGAAAGATGCTACAACGCATCTTTTTTTATGCCTACAATTTATATTTTATAAAAATGTAACGCATAACAAAACCTATACCCTTTGGAGATTATTTTTGAAATTACGCAACCTCTCACCGTTAAGCTTAGCAATTATTGCTGCACTCACTACCTCAGTAAATGCAGAAGAAACCAAAACAACAGCAAAGCAAGACGCATTTGAAAAAATAGAAGTAACCGCTCGTAAACGTACAGAAAGCTTATTTGAGTCTCCAACCGCAATTACATCAATTGGTGCAAACCTCATTGATAAAGCCAATATGAGTAATTTAGAAGATATTGGTAAGTATGTACCTAATTTAAATATTACTCGTTATGGCGTGGGGAACTCTGCACATGCATCTGTGTTTATTCGCGGTATAGGCCTTCAAGATCATGTTATTACTACCGATCCTGGTGTTGGGGTTTACTTAGATGGTGTGTATTTAGGCCGTCAAATGGGGTCAAATTTATCGCTACCGAATGTTGAGCGTGTAGAAGTATTACGTGGCCCTCAAGGTACTTTATATGGCCGTAATACTTTAGGTGGCGCGGTTAATGTAATAACCAAGCAACCAGGTGATGAAGGCATTTTAACAACGACTGCAAAAGTGGGTAGCCGAGGTCGTGTAGCAGGCGATATTTACTTTAATAACGCATTAACTGATGATTTGAGTATGTCGGCAAGTGCGTCTTACAAGCAGCGTGATGGGGTGGGTACAGCAGTTAATTTAGCTAACCCAGAAAAGGAAATTGGTGAAGAGCAAGAGTTTAGTGGCCGTGTTGCATTTAAATACCAAGCAACTAGCGACCTTGCATTTACTTTTTCTATAGATGGCGTTGATAACGAATCGGGCCAATCGCCTTATACAATTGAGCTTACCGCACCACTTGATCCAAATGATCAGAACAATGGCGATTTCCCATTATTAACACCAGATTTAATTCCGGCAAATCCAGATGATTTAGGCACAACCGTTGCGGGTATTGAATCAACTTCTTACTCAGGTTGGGGAACTTCATTTGCTGCTGATTGGGCAATTAACGACACTTATACAAGTAAGTTTATCTCAAGCTACCGTACCTCTGAGTATGAAGGTGGTTTAGATGATGATGCATCAGCGCTTAATTTATCTGAGTTTCCAGAGCAAGGTGGTGCTGATCAATACTCATTTGAAGTTCAGTTAAACGCAACGTTTGACAACATGGACTTTGTATCTGGCTTATACTTCTTTAATGAAGATGGCTTTACCCGTTCAGAAGACTTTGTATTTAGCCCATACAATACGCCTGACAGTTTTGGCTTCTTCGAAATAAATCAAGAAACCAACTCTTATGCTGCTTACTTTAATGCCGGCTACGATTTAACCGACGATTTAAGCATTGGTGGTGGCCTGCGCTACTCAAAAGATAAAAAAGAAGCGAATGCGATTTTTCCATCTTTTGCCGAACGTAAATATGTATCTGCAGACTTTGATGCTGTGACATGGGATATAAATGCTTCGTACCAGCTTAGTAATAATATGAATGTGTATGGTCAAGTTCAAAAAGGTTACCAAACAGGTGGCTTTCCACCGCGTCCATTTGGCGGGCCTGATCAGTTTTCATCATTTGATGAAACAAAAGCAATTAACTACGAAATTGGCTTAAAAGGCCAAGTACACGAAAATGTATCTATGATGTTGGCTGTATTTGTAACTGACTACACAGATTTAGCGCTGCCATTTTCAGACCCTACTTCGGGCGGTGGTTTTGTAACTATCGTTGAAAATGCTGGTCAATCAAAAGCGCAAGGTATTGAGCTTGAAACAACAGTAGCCATTACTGACGACTTTACTATTCGCAGTGCAGTGGGTTACTTAGATTCAGAAATTAGTGAAGTAGCAGCAGGCGTACAAGGAATTGGTAAAGGCGATTCGCCTGCATTAACACCACGCTGGACTGTGATGATTGCGCCTTCATATTTTATGGATTTAAATAACGGTGGCACTCTGGCTTTTAATGCAAACTACTCGTACCGCAGTGAAATGCAAGGTCAGTCAGTATTTAACTATAGCGAAACAATTGATTCTCGTGAGTTAGTTGGCTTTAATATTTCTTACACTAACCCGTACGGCGATATGGAAGTAACGCTATATGGTGAAAACGTATTAAACGAAGTGTACGATGTAGGACGCCTACAACAAACTGGTTTTGTTGGCGTTATGCGCAGTAATGACCGCAGTGAATTTGGTTTAAAGTTCAAAAAAGACTTCGAGCTGTAAACTAATTTAGCTAACGCATTTAAACAAAAAGGTAAGCCGCGGCTTACCTTTTTTAATATTAGTAGGGCAAAATTAATCTTTGTTTAGATCTTTACGTGCTTGCTCAATTTCTTCGGCAATTTCACGTGCTTTTTGTTTGGTTTTTTCGGTTAGCTCGCCTGCCGTTTCTTTACTTTTTATCCACGCATCAACAGCAACTTCTTTGCCGTCATCGTACATATCTAAACCCATTGCTTTACTTTGCTGTAATAACTGATTTAGCGACTCGTCATGTTTAATTTCGTGAGTGGTTTCTTTTACTTTAGTCCACGCTTTATCTAGCTCTTGCTGCACTTGAGCACCGGTGTCTTTAGCGTCTTCTTTGATCTCTTTGGCATCTTCACACGCGGTTAATGTAAGTAAAGTGCCTAATAATGCTAAACCTGCTAATTTATTCATGTGTAATTTTTCCATCGATATAAAATAATATTTAACACCATTATAAGTAACGAAAATGAACATACCCGTAACAAAACGATTAAATTTTAAATTAATGGATAAAAGTGATTGCCCTAAGCTGTTTAAATTGGCTCAATACTTGGGTGTAACTACGGTTTATTGAGCCCCGAGCATTAAGCTCGGGAGTTATTAGAATTAGCCTATTGCGGGTATTAATCCGGCCATTTGTAGGCCTTGGGCACTAATAATAGTTAAACCGCATAATGCTGCAATGGCTAAGCCAATATTACCGCTGCGTACTTTATAACCTGTGTTTTGTGTACTTTTACGTTGCTTATAAACCATAGCTACAGGTAAAAAAACGGCCAAAATCACTAAGGCAATCGCTGCGTAGCCAAGCGCCATAATAAACCCTTGCGGATAAAATATGGCAAAACCAAGAGGAGGTATAAAGGTAATTAATGCCGTTTTAATTCGATCCGCTTTTGTATCTGCTTTTTTGAAAGTGTCGGCAAAAAAGTCAAACAAGCCTAAACTTACACCCAAAAATGAAGTGGCCAATGCAAGATCAGCAAATAACTTAACGGCAGTGGCAACGTTTGGGTTGTGCGCAATGCTCGCCATGCTTTGTACAAAGCCACTTAAACCTTGGCTATTGAGCAAATCATTTTGACTCATAATACCCTGGCTTAATATTTGCCAAAAAATATAAATACCTAACGGTAGCGTTGCACCCGCTATCATTACTTTACGCAGTGTTTTTATGTCTAATCCTACGTATTTAACAATTGAAGGAATAGAGCCATGAAAGCCAAATGAGGTAAATACCACCGGAATAGCCGAGAGTATTAAGCCTTGCTCTACTGGCATTTCAAGTAAATGTTGGCCATGTACATAAGGCGTTAACATATAAAACAGGCTGGCAAGTACCACAATTTTTATTGAAAACAGCACTCTATTAAATTTATCGACCTTACTGGTACCCAGAGTTACGACACCAGCAATTAAAACCGCCAGTAAAACAGAGGCCAGTTGCGGTGCAATACTCACGTTAAACCCCGTGTTTATGCGATCTTGAAGTTGTGCGCCACCACCAGCAATATAAGCTGCACACAAAGCGTAAAATAAAAATATCACCGAAAAGTTAGCTACATATTGCCCGCGTTTGCCAAGCCAAAGTTTAGCTAAGGTATTTAGCGTCGCATCGCGAGGAGCATATTGATGGAGCTCAAGCATTAGCAGTGCAGTGTAGGTCATTAATAACCAACAACCGACAATTAATGTCAGCGCAGTACTAAACCCTAGTCCGGCTGATGCAATTGGTAAGGCCAGCATACCTGCACCTATGGTAGTACCTGCAACAATTAACATGCTACCTATTGTTTTATTTTTAAGCACTTAATGATCCTGATCAATCTTGAGAGGTACGCAAGATATAACTAGTTAACCAAAACTTAAATAGTTTTGTTATAAAAGAAATAAAATAAAGTGTAATTATCTATTTACAACTGTAATTTAAATGCATCTTTTATTAATATTAACTATTAAAAAAGTGCTTTAAGCGTATAGTTTATTTGAAGTTTTTTGAGTTTTATTGTTAATGGCTAAGGAGCGGCATGTGCCAATTAAAGTATCGTACTTTATAATGGTTCTTATATGGTCAACCACACCATTAGGTATAGTGTGGAGCAGCGATACAGTATCGCCAACATTAGCGGTTTTATTACGTATGTTGGTAGGGCTTACTTTAGGTGCTGTAATTATAGCTATTACGCGTATTAGGGTGCCGTGGAATAAAAATGCCTGCTTACTTTATTTTTACTCTAGCATAGGTATTTTTGGTGGCATGTTACTTAGTTATATGGTGGCTAAAACAGTGCCCTCAGGCATTATTTCATTAATTTTTGGCTTAGCGCCTATTTTATCGGGCTTACTTGCCCAGCAACTCCTTAACGAGCCTAAGTTTAGTGTAATTAAGCTAATCGCACTTGCATGTGCCCTAATCGGATTATATTTTGTCAGCTATAACCAAATTAAGCACTCGCAAACTCAGGGGCTTGGTTTGTTATATGTGTTTATAGCGGTGTGTTTTTTTAGTTTAAGTGGAGTGATGATCAAGCGGGTTAAAATTGCTATTCATCCTATGGCAACTACATTTGGTGCTCTGGTGTTTGTAACACCTTTATTTTTTATTGCTTGGTTGCTGCTAGACGGTGAATTAAATATACAAAATTGGAGTGCTAAATCAATATGGGCTATTGGTTATTTAGGAGTATTTGGCTCATTATTAGGAGCGCTGGCGTATTTTCATGTATTACAAAACTTAAATGCCAGTACTGTTGCACTTACCACGCTTATTACCCCAAGTTTTGCATTAGGGCTTGGCGCATGGCTTAATAATGAACCGCTTAGCAAGGAGCTTATTAGTGGTGCGGTTATTATTTTACTAAGCTTAGGTGTGTTTCAGTTTGGCGAGCAAATAGTTAATCGAAATAAGCAAAAAATATGATGTTAAAGCATCATATTTTCGCTATTTGAATTACTAATCTACGGTTTTTGTTGCGCCCTAAAATAGTATCGTTAGTGTCTACAAAACGTTTTTCACCTAACCCATCGGTATGCACTTTAGTTTCATCAACACCTAAACTAATCATATAATCTTTAATTGCTTTAGCGCGTGTTTTAGAAAGGTCTAGGTTATTCCATCGACCGCCATAGCTATCGGTATAAGACGCTATATTAATTGACTCAATACTTGGATCATTTTTTAAGTATTCAGCAATTTTATCTAAACGTTGCTGCGAAGATTTAGTTAATTTACTGCTGTTAGACTGATAGTTCATTACCGTAAACGAAATATCTTCAAAGCTATATGGCAGTAATTCATCGCGGCATTGTAAAAAGGCCCAATAGGCTTGTTTAAAATTAACCCCCGACATGCCTACGGCAATTTTATCGGCACTATTTTGCCAGTCTTGATAATAAAAAGTAGGCTGATTACCTTTTTCAAGTTCGGTGAGCATTTCCCATGCGGTTTTATTACCCAGTTCGCCGTCAAACTTTTTAAGTAACTTCATGTCAGCTATATCGCGAACTGGCGTACCGGCTCGCCATGCTGGTGGCACTGCTTTTAAGCCCGCAATAGCATAATTATCAGGGCGAACAACCATATCTAAATTAAAAGTAAGGTCTTTGTTTTTACTTGCATTAACATTAAATATGGCTTCGCCATAATATGGAACTTCATGATTTAACTGGCATTGTAAACGAGTGGTTTTAACTACTTGCCAATTAGAGTTGTCTTGATCGGCAATGTATTGGCGCATAGCACCATAGCTGCTATAACTGCAAAGTGCGCTGGTAATACCAAGGCTAATAAATAACAACTTAAACTTCATCGGGAATTCTCCAGTAAATCAGTATTGCCAATAATTTGGCAAAATACCGTGTAATAGCACTTAATAGTAAACAATACTGAGTAAGCTCTAACTGTAAAGCAAATTACATGCCTATAGTTTTAGCTATAATTAATCAATAAATCCCCTAGCCGAAAGGCCCTCAATTTTGACATAATAGATGGCTTACACCTACAAACCAAGAAGACTATGGCAAATACTGAGCAAACACTTTTCGCAAAACGCTTTCGTGGCTTTTTTCCAGTGGTAATTGATGTTGAAACTGGCGGGTTTAATAAAGATACCGACGCTTTATTAGAAATTGCAGTATCTGTTTTAAAAATGGATGACGAAGGATTGCTTAGCATAGATCACACGGTGCACTTTCATGTAGAACCGTTTGCAGACGCTAACATTGAACAAGCGGCCATTGAGTTCAATGGTATTGATCCATTTTCAGCACTGCGCGGTGCCGTGCCTGAAGAGCATGCAATTAAAGAAATTTGCAAAGTTGTGCGCAAAGCGCAAAAAGCAGCCGGCTGCCAACGTTCAGTTGTGGTTGCGCATAATGCAGCATTCGATCATGGTTTTTTAAATGCAGCAATAGAGCGCAATAATATAAAGCGCACGCCGTTCCATCCATTTGTAAGTTTTGATACTACATCGTTAGCAGGGCTTGCTTTAGGGCAAACTGTACTTGCCAAAGCATGTAGAGCAGCGGGTATTGAATTTGATAATAGCCAAGCACACTCAGCACTTTACGATACAGAGCGTACCGCTGAGCTTTATTGTTTAATAGTGAATCGCTGGCAACAACTAGGCGGTTGGCCACTAGCGGCATTAGAAAACACCGATACTGAGTTACAAGTAGATGATATTGACAGCGATGATGCTAAAACGTCTGAGTAATTTTACCTTCGCTTAGTCTGACTCAATGTAACATTCTACTTGGGTTGTTTGTATAGTTTTGCCCGTTTAATGAACAATAGTGCCTAGTAAGTAAAAATAAAGCATCGAAGGGCCTTGAGTATCAGCATGTTACTCGGTTATACTAGCCGTACGCTCTGAATGAGTTACTAATTCAGGGGCTGATTAGGATTCGACGGAATTCAAGAAGCCCAAGGTGCATGTCGAGGTGCGGTTTGCCTCGTTAAACAGCCGCAACCTAAAGTAATCGCAAACGACGATAACTACTCTCTAGCGGCTTAGGCCAGCTAGCGCTCCTTCTATGTATTCTTGTGGACTAGATTTTGGAGTGTCACCCTAACACCTGATCGCGACGGAAACCCTGGCCGGGGTTGAAGCGTTAAAACTAAGCGGCCTCGCCTTTATTTACCGTGTTTGTCCGGGACTTAAAGGTTAATTAAATGACAATACTAAGCATGTAGTACCGACGGTCGAGGCTTTTCGGACGGGGGTTCAAATCCCCCCAGCTCCACCAATTCAAAGAACTAAGACGCCAATAGGCGTCTTTTTTTTGCCTTAAATTCCCCATATAGCTCACCTTCCGCCAGGTTACGATTCCAAGTAGGATTTTTAATGAACAGTGACATCCAGATTTTAAAGTAGTACATTTGGTAGTACTACTTCAGTTTAAGTAAATCGGGTACTACTTTATGGCAAAAACAAAACCACTAACCAATACGGAAGTTAAGCAAGCCAAAGGAAAAGAGAAAGTATATAAACTATCTGATGGCGACGGCTTACAACTTAGAGTTAAACCTAACGGCAATAAATCTTGGTTGCTGGATTATTACAAACCTTACACAAAAAAGCGGACCAGTATTGGTTTAGGAGGTTACCCTGCAATATCTTTAGCGGATGCCCGTAAACTAAAATCAAAGTTTAGAGAGTTACTGGCTAAAGACATCGACCCTAAAGAATACAAAGAAGATCATAACCGCATACAGTTAGAGGCTGTATCAAATACCTTCAAGCATGTTGCTACTAACTGGTTTGAAATAAAGAAGACGCAAGTTAGCGAAAATTACGGAATTGATTTATGGCGCTCGCTAGAAAATCATTTATTTCCAGAGTTAGGAAAGTTACCTATAAGCAAAATAACTGCACCAAAAGTTATTGATGTAATTAAGCCTATAGCCGCTAAAGGGGTTTTGGAAACGGTCAAGCGATTATGCCAGAGGTTAAATGAAATTATGACCTATGCGGTCAATACAGGGCTAATACATGCCAACCCGTTATCTGGCTTAAGAGCGGCTTTTCAAAAGCCGGTTAAAGAAAACATGCCTACTATCCCACCTGAAGAACTCCCTGAGTTAATGAAAGACCTTAGTTATGCGAGTATTAAGCTTGTTACTCGTCTTTTAATCGAGTGGCAGCTTCACACGATGGTTAGACCAAGCGAAGCCGCTGGTGCAACATGGCGAGAAATCAATTTTGACAATAAGTTGTGGGAGATTCCAGCAGACCGAATGAAGATGAAAAGCGGGCATAATGTTCCACTAACCGATCAAACAATAGAGTTACTAAATAGGTTAAAATCAATAAGTGGTCATCGAGAGCATATATTTCCGGGTGATAGAAACCCTCGAACTCATCTTCATGAACAAACTGCTAACATGGCTTTAAAGCGCATGGGGTATGAAAATCGATTAGTTGCTCACGGCATGCGGTCTATTGCCAGTACCGCATTAAATCAACATGGCTTTGAAGGTGATGTAGTTGAGGCGGCACTAGCTCATGTTGATAAAAATGAAGTAAGGCGAGCATACAACCGCGCAGATTATTTAGAACGTAGACGAGTAATGATGATCTGGTGGTCTGAATATATAGAGTTAGCTAAACACGGACAGGTAGGCGGTTCTAACACTACTTTAAAAATAGTGGGTTGAGGTTATTATGGATAATAAAAAAATGAATAAGGAAAATGATTTTAAAAATGACTTTTTTACCAAAGAGCAGTTGCAAGAGTGCATCGATATAAATATAAGATCTATTATTACTAAACTAGATAACTACATTTATTACGATGGGATTTTAACAGATTCAGCGCGTAATGAAGATTTATATGTGACTGGCTTTATTAAAATAAAGCCATTCGTTCTTGATACCTATATTGATGATAGAGGTGAAGAACAGCTTGTTTACTCCTATGTATATAAATGTGGTACTTATTGTTCTAGACCTGAGTTAAGTAACAATGAAGATCTGACTCCCGATTGTTTTTTCAATATAAACTACGCAACTATTTATTATTACTATCAAGACTTTGTCGATTATTGTGCTCAGCTAAGATTACCAATTAAAGGTATAGCTGAAAAAGGTGATTTTTGGGATAACACATTAAATGGAACTTTTGATGAGGACATAGGAAATGAAAATCTTGATGGGGAAAACGGTGATATGGATTTTAAAGCGCCTTACCAGCAAGAACCTCAATATCCATTAGAGCTTCAATTAGCAATAGATGCTTATGATAAATTCTGTAAAGATGAAATGACTTTGCCTAAAAATAAAGTAATTGAAGATTGGTTAATAGGAGAGGCCTTGCATCGTACTATTGTTCAACTGGATGGTTCGGAATATATTCCAGGTTTAAGTCGAAAAAAGGCTGAAGTTATAGCTTCCATAGTAAAATCGAAATAAAAGGTCATATTTTTAGCGGGGGACCTCCATTACCCCCTCCATCCCCCCTAAAATTTAGTTGCCGGACCGTATTGCCTTACCCCCATGTTAATGGTTTTTAATATGCCTGAACCATTTCATAACGTACTAAGGCAATTAAAAATGAATATTAAAAGTTTTTCTAAAATTATCCGCAGACCTGAAGTTTTAAATAAAACTGGCTGGTCAAAATCGACACTCTATAACCGCATTAATGATGGTCTATTTCCTACGCCCATAAGCTTGGGAGTAAGAGCTGTTGGCTTTGTGGAAAGCGAATGTGACAAAGTAGTCCAAGCGATGATTGCAGGTTACACAGAGCAACAATTAAAAGCATTAGTACAAAGTATTATTAGTAATCGTGGCATAAAGGAGTTGCAGTTATGATCCGTAGAAATAAATGCTTAGAGCTAGGCTTGCCAGAGCCAAGCGATTGCCAAAAAGAGTCGAATTATGTGTTGAGTGTAATAAGCCAAGGGCTAACAATAAATACTAACATGGCTCGTTATATTGGAATTGATGACCTGAAAGATGTGGTATATGCACTTAAACGAAAAGGCTACTTATTTACCGTAGAAGATAAAGAGGCCGAGTGCCCTTCAACGGGGCGGTTAACAGCATTTCCGGTATTGGTTTTGTCGATGACAAAAGAGCAGCAAGCATTGTATAAAAACGAGGAAAGCCGCAAAGAAAGTTAATTTCAATGCGACTTATAAATGGTGTGCTGGTGGCGCAATGTGGAAGTTAAACCACCAGCACTTTTAAGCATAACGCTAATTACCTGCCTAAACAATGTTAGTGCTCGCTTACTTTGGGTGCTATGTATGGATTTAAAAAACGCTTACTGGTCGCTAATTATAGGTTTTTAACCCCATAAATTATTAGCAAAACGCTGGTGCTATAAATTCACACTTATTGATTAGCGTTAGTAGTGACTAACATGCTACTAGGTAATTAATAATATCTCTTGAGTGTTGTATGTCTTATAAGGTTAAGGTTAGGGCTATTGAGGTAAATAATCAGGTATTTTGGGTTAACGGTCAGCATAGTGGTATTTACTTAACTATGGCTAAGAGGATGATAAACCAAGTTGATACGATATTAGAGCACCATAGCAAAGTACACCTAATTCGCTTTGATCTTCGCCTTTACGAGTACTCGCCGAATAACCAAGTGATCACTAAATTTAATCGAATTCTATTTAAATGGCTCAAACGCTCTTATCAATTAAAGCGCATAGGCTTCATTTGGTGCCGTGAAATTGAAACCGCTAAGCAACAACATTACCACTACGTTTTGATGCTCGATGGTCATAAAGTACGTCATCCGCACGATATTTTGATTAAGGTAAAAGCTATCTGGGAGTACCAGCTACAAGGTTCACAATATACCCCAAAGCACTGCTACTACAACATTATGCGAGGTGATTTCGATTCACTCCAAGAGGCTATATGGCGTATTTCTTATTTGGCTAAAGTAAGAAGCAAAAGCAACAAACCACCACAGACAAAAAACTATGGGACGAGCCGTATTAAGAGTAAGTTAGTTTCATAATAGAGTAGTAAATATGCTAAGAAAAAAAGGAACAACGCGGAACAATTCGGAACAAATGTGGAAAGTTAAGTTACTGATATTGTTTGCTTATTTTTTATTTTTTGGAACGCATACAGCACATTTTAACGATTTGCTCTTTAAGTCAAGGTATTGTAGTTTTTCTATAAGTTGTGAGGCGCATAAGTACATACCCACAATATTATTGAACATTATTAAAATTCGAAATTATCCTCAATAATATTATTAACCGACGTTTTGGTATGTTATAAATTACAGCATGGGGTAGAGTAAACTGTTAGGTCAATAGGGACGTTATGAGTAGTATTCTTGATATACGACTAATTGAGGTTGGTTATTTTTTATCGAGGTATGGAGTCAAAGAGCCGCCCTCAATTCTTGAAGCTTCTTCATGGAAAGAAGCATACTCGAAATTCTATGCTACTTTTGGTAGTGATAAAACTGAAGTTGAATTTAAGAATAGTTTAAAAAACATTCGAGATCATTTTGATAGCCATCTAGATAATAAACGCACAGGTTGGATGAGTGAAGATAGTCATCCACAAAAACTTTCTGCTGCTAATCAAGAAGTATTTGACCGCCTCCAAAGATTGACTGATACAGAAATCTGGAATCGTATAAGACCTTTAGCAATTAAATCATATGATTCCAAAATAGAAAAAAAGAAGATAAATAAAGTTAAAGAGTCTGGATCTAGATATTTTTCTTCAGAATTTAGCGGTAAGAAAATAATAAAGTCTAAAGCTCCTATTGAATCAAATGTTATGCATGGGTATGTTGTCGACCAGTTAAAACAATTTGTTGAAAAAAACTTTAAATATTCGGCTGTTTTTAATACTCAAAAAATTGACCTGGCAATTGAATTTAATGGCAGAATTACATCAATTTTTGAAGTTAAAACATCAGTCGATACACAATCAATCTATACAGCAGTTGGTCAACTATTCATGCATGGTATCGGTATACCTGACATTAATAGAATAGTCGTGTTACCAGAGCCCTTAGAAAATGAGGCAACAATAAATTGTTTATGTGAATTAGGGGTTCAAATTATTTTGTTTTCGATAGACAATCAATTGTGTAAATTTAAACAGATAAAGGTTATTGAGTAAGATTTATAGCTGTTAACATATTGTTTTTCTGCAATTTAGCTAATGATTGTTCACACCAAAGGCATCATAAGCCATGGAGGTTAAATGAAAAATTATAGTCTTGACTCGATTGAAAAAGTTTTTAATTTCGCTACTCAGTTTGTTCCTCATAATCATATGGTTTTCAGAGGAGTAATCAACTCTGAATATGAACTCATTCCATCTGTGGGTCGTCTCCCAGAGCTTGAGAGCTTAGATGAAGAATTAGATAGAGAAAAGGCATTACTGAAGCAGTTCAAAATGAAAAGTTCGCTTCGAGTGCAGTGCTTACCATCAAACGATTGGGAGTGGTTGAGCTTAGCTCAACACTATGGTTTACCAACGCGCCTTCTCGATTGGAGTGTAAATCCCTTAGTTGCACTTTACTTTGCAACAGCGCACTCACCGGAGGAGTTATATGGCTCTTCAGTTCTTAGTAATTGTGCGGTTTACGGTTTGATTAGCCATATACATATCGATTCTAGTTATCACACTAATCCGTTTGCTTTGACCGAAACGTTAGAGTTCTATGGACCTAGTATATCTGAGCGTGTAGTTAATCAAACTGGTTTGTTCACAGTTCACCATAAACCTAGAAATGCCTTTGATACAAGTGAACTTCACAAGTTTGTAATTCCGGGCGAGCTTAAATCACAAATCCAAATAAAACTAAGCTTATTAGGTATCAATGAATCAACCATTTACCCAGGACTTGATGGTATTGCAAAGTCATTGAAAACTGACTTCTATAATCAAACAACTCGACCTTTAGATTTGAAAAAAGCGCCGGGATACATGAAGTCGCAATTAAATGGCTTATAAGTGATTAAGCTATTTCTGTTGGTAATAGTGCCACTCTAATTAAATTTTACAGTTGTTGTAGCTCTAAGGATAGACTTCCAAGTAACACCATGAGGGAGTTTTTTCTTTATTCATAAAAAAACAGCCTAACTTAAAAATAATGATTGTAGCTAATAACTTTTATTATTAGTTGGGGCTAATAATAAATAGTTTTATAATGTAATGTATTATAAAGAGAATATACTTTGTTAATAGTTTTAAGGGGTCAATCAGAAAATGGGATTTTCATATGAGTGAATGTTTAACAATTAAAAATTTCTTAGTAATAAAAGATGCTGAAGTCGAATTAAAAAAAATAAACGTGGTTATTGGGCCTCAAGCCAATGGTAAAAGCTTAATTGCTAAGCTAATTTCTTTTTTTAATAGCCTATCACATGAGTTTATTGAAGGAGTTAGAACAGGTGATACTAAGCGAGCCTTGGACAGGAGTATAATCTTAAAATTTGAAGCTCGATTTCCAAGGTATTCTTGGGAGGGTACTAGTTTTACTATTACTTATAAAGTTGACTCTTTAGAATTTTCAATTACTGGTAAAAAGAATCAAAAAAATAAAACATTAATATCACTCGAATATTCGAGTGATTTAGCTAATAAGTTTAAAAGTAAAAAAATCGCATTTAAGAAAAAACTACAAGAAGAAAAAGAACTTCGAAAAAAAAATCCTAGTATTAGACATGTTGAAAGGCAAATATTGCGAGAGCATATAAATGAGCCTTTGAAAGAGTTGTACCCTTGCTTTTTCTCTGACTCTTTCTTCATACCAGCGTCTAGGTCTTTTTTTGCAAATCTACAAAAAAATATTTTTACATTCTTAGCCAGTAACTTAGATATTGACCCTTATCTGAAAGAGTTTGGTCAAATGTATGAAAACTCTAAATTCTGGTACAAGGATGAAATGTTTGTTCGCCATCATAAAAATTTATTAAATGAGTTGTACAAACTGATTGAATTAATAGTTCAAGGTGAATATGAGTATCATGACGAGCAAGATTGGTTAATATCTAAAGGAAGAAAGATAAACCTAGCTAACGCCTCATCTGGACAACAAGAGTCATTGCCTATGTTACTTGTTCTAGCTGTTTGGCCTATTCTTTCTGGGCAAGATAATGGTTTATGCTTTATAGAAGAGCCTGAAGCTCACCTATTTCCTACTTCGCAAGGTCATATTATTTCGATACTTTCGTTATTACATGAATCTCTAGATACAAAATTCTTTATAACTACGCATAGTCCATATATTTTATCTGCGCTAAACAACTTTATTTTAGCTGGAGATACTCTTGATAAAGAAGCAATAACCGTAGATGAATTTAAAAAGATCAACGGTACTGGATCTCCGATTAAATTTGAGGATGTATCTGCTTATACTATTATTGAGGGAAAAACTGAGAACATTGCTGATGAAAGCTATCGTATGATAGGTGGAGATATACTAGATAATATATCTGAGCACTTCGAAGAGGTTATGAACAAGCTATTATCTTGTAGTAAGGATTAATATCAATGGATTATGATTTATGTAGTACAGAAACAACAGATTCTAAGGTTGTCGTTCAAGAGAATAGAAGCCGATTTGAAGTTAATAATCGCAGGCGTGAAAGTTTAAAAAAAGTTCAGGTTGATGGGTGTCTCATAAATGACCACAGAGAAAAATGTGATTGGATCATCGAAGTTAATAACCTTAATAAGCGTGCATTATTCATAGAGCTTAAGGGGTGTGACGTTGATAAAGCTATTTCACAATTAAAATCAACACTTGTGCATACTAGGAATAAATACAAGGATTACAGTAAAGAGTGTTTCGCTGTAACTACTCGTATACCAAAGCATGGTGCATCAACTCGAAAAAAATGTATAGATTTTCATAAAGAGACTAAAGCTACTTTAAGCATAAAAAATCTGAATACATCTATCGTTGCTTAAATTATCTAAATCGTACTTAGGTTCATGCAGCTAAAATATGTATTTGAGTTTTAATGCAAGTAGTACCGTAGGTAGTACTTCATGTGTCTTATTTTATTTTTTTTATTTTTATTCAAGTGATTAGGTTGTTGGTTAAGATGACCCCAGCCCAATATCGGTTTTTAGATTCGTTTGTCTAAAAACCCTAAAAAACCCGCAACGCTTGAGAAATCAAGCTTGCGGGTTTTTTTATGGCTAAAGGTTAATTAAGATCACAGACCCATTAAGCTACTCGCCAAAGTACCCACCAAGCCGGTAGCGCTCTTTATTGAGTGTTGATGCAGTAACCGAAGCTAAGCTTTTAAAAAATGAAGGTTTAAATGAGGGGAGTAACTGAGAGTTTAAAACTGTCTGATGTAGATAAATTAATAATCAACCTTATTAGCAACGATCCTCATATTACAAACGCACAGTTAGTTGTCGCTAGCGAAACGTCGTTGAGCGCCATCTAAAGGCGGATTAAGGTTTTAAAAGAAGCTGGGCTGGTGAAGCGAATTGGCGCTAAAAAACGGGTTATTGGCAACTTAATACCTAATGCTCAAAAAACCAATAGCTTGTAAGAGATTTTAACAAGGTTTAACCACAACGATAGATAACTTCTTATAAAGCGCTGTAGCAGGCTGTGAAGGGCTTTTATGGGGGGATCTACCTTAGTAAATAATACTAAACTTGTATTGCTTTAGATTATTGAAAGTAAGTTGAGATTTGATACGTTTGTAAGGTTGCTGCTTAGCGATGAGATAAAGCAGTAAGTAGATACGAAGTAAACATTAAGCCAGCGCTAGGGCTGGCTTAATGTTTACTACAATAGCTTAAGTGGCTATTAACCGCTAATAAAGGGAATGCTTAAGTACAGCTGGATAATTAATGCGTTGGTTATATCAATGAAGAATGCGCCCACTAAAGGTACTACTAAAAATGCCTGTGGTGAGGGGCCGTAACGAGATACTAAAGATTCCATATTTGCAACTGCGGTAGGCGTTGCGCCTAAACCAAAACCACAATGACCGCCCGCTATTATTGCGGCGTTGTAGTTTTTACCCATTACTCTAAAGGTAATAAAGTAAGCAAACAGCATTAGCATAACGGCTTGTACTAAAATCATAAATATCATTGGGCCGGCTAAGCTCAGCAGCTCCCATATTTTTAACGACATTAAAGCCATGGCTAAAAACATTGATAGCGCCATAGTGCCCCATAAGTCTATACAGGCGCGGCTTACCTTATAAATTTTAGAAAATTCAGTAAGGTTAGTAATAAAAACACCAAATAATAATGGGATTAAAAATGCTGGTAAAATAACGTCAATTGCTTTTAATGCGTCGTAGCCCATGCGGCCTAAGTACATACATAATAATATAACAAACAAGGTTTCCATCATTTTACGCGGTGTTACTAGGTCGTGATCATCTGGATCGAAGGTAACTGTGTCATCGCGCTCTTCATGGTATGAAGTGTCTGCTTTTAAGTTGTATTTATTAATGAGGCGCCTGCTGACAGGGCCGCCAACTAAGCCACCAAGAATAAGCCCGAGCGTAGCGGCTGCCATTGCCAGTTCAAATACGCTACTTTGCATACCATATTCATTAATAAATAAATCAGCGTACGTAGCACCACTACCATGGCCACCAGAGAGTGTTACAGAGCCGCCAATTAAGCCCATTAAAGGCTCCATACCGGTTGCTACCGCAATAGATATGCCTAAGGCATTTTGTACCAATAAATAAATTGTTGCGACGCCCAAAAACAGTGCGACTTTAGGGCCACCTTTAATTAATAAGCTAAAACTCGCACCCAAACCAACAGTGGTAAAAAACATGGTCATTAATGGGGTTTTAAAAGTCATATCGAATTGAAAGTTAATATCAAAGTAAACGTGCAGAATGGCCGCAATAATAGAAAAGGCAATACCACCCACAACGGGTTCAGGAATGTTGTTGTCTTTAAGAAAAGCAATTTTGCTATTGAGATAATAGCCTGCAAAAAGTATTAACAAAGAAACTAACAAGGTTTCTATAATAGAAATTTCAATATTCATAAGCGCATTTAACCTTTTTAATACGGTATATTTTTGTTTGCACATGAACCAAAGTTTGACCGTGAAGAGGTAATCAACAGATTAGCAGTTCAAAACTTTAGAGCGCCATAAGCAAAAGCAGTACCTTGCAACTTAGCAAATCATTAATTAAAAACAGGCAAAGTTTAATTTTGAGGGCAGGAGCTTAGCATATACCGGTTACCGATCAAGATGCATATTTTAAGTTTGTATACTATTTTGCAGCAAACACAGCCATAAAGTAATCCTTATTTATTAGTTTTAATGTGGTTGTATTTTTTTACAACAAACAAAGTTGGGTGTAATTGTTAAAAGTTGAATAGATAAAGGGACAGTTCATTTTTATTAGTTACGTGTTTGGGCTAATTTATAGCGGGTTATTAACTTTAAAATAGAATCTATAATTAATTGTTGTAAGCATATTTTTAACTTAATGCTGAGCTTTAATGTGCTGTGGCTTTACACAATGCTTATATTTTTTGAACGCAATTTAAACTATGCGTGTTATACCTAATGGTTATACAAAATCACTAAAATAAGCCTCAATATAAGGTGTTATTCACCCTAGAGCATAAATATGGATTTATTGGCTACAGAGTTTGTTACTCCCTGTATAGCGCTGTTACTTATTGTACTTGCAGGCTTTACATCGTTTGTATCTGCCGCGTTTGGTGCCGGTGGCGGGCTGATGTTATTAGTTGTTATGGCATCAATTATGCCAATGACGGTCGTGGTGCCAGTGCATGGCTTAGTACAATTAGGATCGAATGCAAATAGACTAGTGTTGAGCATTAAACATATAGATAAAAGTATGTTTATTTACTTTACGCTTGGTGGGTTGGTTGGCGCTGGCATCTCTAGCACTGTAGTTAATGATATTCAGTTAGATGGTATGAAGTTGGCGGTTGCGGTATTTGTGGTTTATTTATTGTGGGGTAAAACGCCTAAATTTAAAAACGACTCAAAGCTGGGGCGTTTAGTTGCGGGTTTAATAACGGCATTTATTTCTATGTTTGTTGGCGCAAGTGGACCGCTAGTAGCGAGTTATTTGCATATTAATAATTATGACAAATTAAAGTTCACTGCAACGTTTTCTAGCATTATGACCCTACAGCATGTGTTAAAGGCGTTTGTTTATACTGTTATTGGGTTTAGCTTTTGGCAATGGTTGCCATTGGTGATAGGTATGATTGCCAGTGGTGCGCTAGGCACTTGGTTAGGTATTTATTTACTTAAACGCATGCCTACAGCACGTTTTAAAGCTATTTTTAAGGTTATATTAACACTTATGGCTTGCCAATTGGCTTGGCAAGGCATAAGTGAAATATTGCTATAAGCAGATTATTTTACCGCAGCTTTAATAGGGCTGTCGCCATCAAAAAGCTCAAAAATACAACTGCTATTACATTGGTTTTGCGCAATGTTAAATAAAACATGAGCAACGTTTTCTCTGCTTATTTTTGCATTTGAACGATCGCTTGGTCGTGTTGTGCTAATAAGCATTGATGCAGCTTCGTTGGTTAATGCACCCGGTCGTACAATGGTATAACTAAGGCCGCTATTTATTAGGTATCTGTCTGCCATGTGTTTAGCTACTAGGTAAGGTTTTAGATCACTTTGAATTGCATCAGGGTCGTCAGCACCTAACGAGCTCACCATAATAAAGTGTTTAACACCGTGCTCTTTTGAAAAGTTAATTGCCTTAGTAGCAGCCCACAGATCAATTAATAAGGTTTTATCAGCACCTGTACCGCCGCCTGAGCCAGCAACAAATATAACTTGCTCACAGTCTTTTACTACGTCACTAAAATCGCTTTCTAAATCTTGTTCGATAATAGTTAAATGTACGCTATTTAAATCACTTAGTTTATTTTTATTGCGCACTAAAGCGATTACATTATGCTCATGCTGGAGTAATAACTCGGTAGTCATTTTACCAATTTGCCCGCTTGCGCCAATAATTAAGGTTTTACTCATCATTAACTCCTAAATTTGTTTGCTATTTCAGCTTACAGTAGATCGTGACTCGTTGGTATACCTTTCAAGTATAGCTAACTGATTAAATTTTATTACGAATTAAATCACGCACTATAAAACGAGCAGGGTGAATAGCTTGGCTTACACGCTCGCTGAGCGGGCGCGGCTCGTTGTTTAAACTGCTAATTAAGTGTTCACTGCAAAGTGGCGCACTGCATAAAGCACGTGCACCAAAGCCGGTGAAAATATGTAGCCCTTGTTGTTTTTTACTTAGGGCTTGGTACTGATAGCGTTTACCTAAACGTAAATTAGCAAAGGCAGTTAGGTAATCGCTTTGCTCTACCCACTCTCCTGCCATAGGTAAGTGATCAATAAAACTACAACGCACTGCGGCTTTTGCTGCGGTTATATTGCCTAAGCTAGTTGCAAAATTACAGTGGCCGTAAAAGTTGAGTAATTGCTCGCGATTACTAAGGTTGTCTTGCTCAGTTACTTGTCGGCTTTTGGTGTTTTTTTCAAACGTTGCACCCATACAATGATGATCTAAATAAGCGGGTGTAAAATAGCCTTTATGGCACAGCACCGTTTTTAGTTTAGTTGACTGCTCACTTGCCTGCACATGCGATACTTGCCCGCGTACACCTACGATTGGTAGTGCTTTAGTTTGTGCAAATGCATCGCTGTGCTCACCTGCACATATAATTACATCGCTAAAGGGGCCAAACTGTTTGCCGTTACTAAAAAGTAGCCAGCCGTTGCTGGTTTTTTTTAATTGTTCTATATGGCAGTTAAAAGTACTTTTATAAGGCGATAAACAATGGGCGGCGCTCAACATAGCATTAACTAGTTGTGGTGGGTTTACCCAGCCACCTTGTTCAAAATATACGCCAGAATAACCAGTAGTAACTCCGGCTATAGTATCTCCTTGCTCTGCGGTTACGTTACGCATTAATGTTTGTGGCCATAATTGCTGCTGGGCTAAATTTTCATGGCGATCAACGAGTGGCTGTTTTACTGCATGCTGCAATACACCGCACCAGCTATGATCAAAACTAAAGCCATCATTGAGTAACTGTTTATAAAGCCGTTTGGCATATAAAAAGCTATGCGCAAATAACTCGCTGTGTGGGGAGTTTTTTGCTTGTAAATGAGGGTATACCGCCCCTTGCACGTTGTGCGATGCCCCCATAGCGGGTGCAGCATCTTGGCAAAATAATTGGCTGCTAATACCTCGCTTAGCTAGGCTGTATAAAATACAGCTGCTGGCAATACCACCACCAATTACCGCCACATTACTAAGCGGGCTTACATCGTGATTAAAATAACTTGGCGCCGATTGCGTATCGTTAGTGTGTTTTAATGTGCCAATTAGCATGCTACGTTTGTGCGCAAATCCTTTAACTTTTTGCATGGTAAAGCCTGCATCACTTAACCCACGACGAACAAAGCCGGCAGCGGTAAAGGTAGCAAGGGTGGCTCCTACTTTTGAAATGTTAACCATGGCATTAAACAGGCTTTGTTGCCACATGTCAGGGTTTTTACTCGGTGCAAAACCATCTAAAAACCAAGCATCTACTATACCTGAGCGCGGATAGCTCATTGTTTTAATCGATTCCAGTGCATCACCAAAATATAAATCGAGCACGATTGTCCCATTATTAAATTCAAGTCGATGGCAGCCTGCTAAATTAATGGGATACTGGCTGATAAGTTGCTCACTTAATAAATTAAGTTCAGGCCATGCTGTTAATATTTTGCTTAAGTCGCTTACACTTAATGGGTGTTTTTCAAAGGCAATAAAGTGTAGTCGCTTTACACCATAGTTTAGTTGCTTTTGAACTTGTTGGCGTGCAAGGTGGTCAGTAAAGTGCTGGCATGTATTTAAAAAGTTAAGGCCAGTACCAAAACCGGTTTCGGCTATAACAAAATGTGCTTGGTCATGGCTTTGTAACCGTGTATCTATATTGTTTTGCTGATAAAACACATAATAAGATTCAGCTAAGCCATTATCGTCAGAATAATAAATATCATCGAAGTCATTGGCAACAGGTGTGCCTTGGTGGTTAAAGTGAATGTTGGCGTTTTTTATCATGACCCATTTAATTTTAGAGATGAAATTTTTTAATTATTTTACGTGTTTTCTTTGAAATAGTCTGGCGTTATTTATAAGCTAGCAGTTCAGAGTACAAGTGTACGCTAGAAAGCTGACCACTTAGGTGATTAAATTCGCGTAAAATAGAACGCAATTAAGTATTAAGCTAAGGGAATTACCCATGAGAAGAGCCGTAATTACAGGTATCGGTGTTGTATCAAGTATTGGTAACAACAAAGAAGAAGTATTAGAATCGTTAAAAACAGGCCGTAGTGGCATTGCGTTTAACCAAGAATTTGCCGATTACAAGCTACGTAGCAACGTGTCGGGCAAAATTGATATTGACGTTAAAGAACATGTTGACCGCAAAGCAATGCGTTTTATGGGTGATGCTGCTGCCTATTCTTATATTTCAATGACGCAAGCGATTGCAGACTCAGGTTTATCTGACGAGCAAGTGTCAAACGAGCGTACGGGTATTATAGTTGGTTCTGGTGGTGGTTCATCTAAATGGCAAGTAGAAGCGGCTGATATTTTACGCGAAAAAGGCGTAAAGCGTGTAGGTCCTTATATGGTGCCACGTACTATGGCAAGCACCACGTCTGCATGTTTAGCAACACCGTTTAAAATTAAAGGTGTTAACTACTCTATTAGTTCTGCATGTGCTACATCAGCGCACTGTATTGGTAATGCAGTAGAACAAATTCAACTTGGCAAGCAAGATGTTGTTTTTGCTGGTGGTGGTGAGGAGCTGCACTGGACTTTAGCAATGGAATTTGACGCTATGGGCGCACTTTCTACTAAGTACAACGAAACACCAGAAAAAGCATCGCGTACGTACGATGCAAACCGCGATGGTTTTGTTATATCTGGTGGTGGCGGTATTGTTGTGGTTGAAGAGCTTGAACATGCTCTTGCTCGTGGCGCACATATTTACGCAGAAATTGTTGGCTATGGTGCAACGTCTGATGGTTACGACATGGTTGCTCCTTCAGGCGAAGGTGCTGCACGCTGTATGCGCCAAGCTATGCAAGACGTAGAAAGTATTGATTATTTAAATACGCATGGCACATCTACTCCAGTGGGCGATGTTAAAGAGCTTGGCGCTATTCAAGACGTATTTGGTGGTAATTCACCAATGATCAGCGCAACTAAAGCAATGACAGGCCATGCCCTAGGTGCGGCGGGTGTTCACGAGGCTATTTTCTCTTTATTAATGCTAGAGCATGGCTTTGTTGCACCATCAATTAATATTGATGAATTAGACGAGCAAGCTGCAGGCCTTGATATTGTTACTGAACGTCGTGATGTTGAGTTAAATACTGTAATGTCGAACAGCTTTGGCTTTGGTGGTACAAATGCCACTTTAGTTATGAGTAAATATAAAGGTTAATTAGTTTCTTACTAAATACCCAAAGCCGAGCATTGCTCGGCTTTTTAGTTTGTGCAAAGCCTAGGTTGTTCGTTACAATAGCGACCCTTAATTGCCAAACGGACTCTGTATGAAAATTCTTGCCGATCAGAATATGCCTTTAGTTGAGCAGTACTTTGCAGACATTGGTGAAGTTGAGCGTTTTGATGGGCGACAATTAACAGCCGATCAACTAATAGACGTAGATGTGCTGCTTACTCGCTCAGTCACTCAGGTTAATAATGAGCTTTTAGCACACGCTAACAAACTAAGCTTTGTTGGCACCGCAACAATTGGTGTTGATCATATTGATACGCAATTATTAAATGATAAAAATATTGCCTTTAGTAGCGCGCCAGGCTGCAACGCAATTGCGGTAGCCGAGTATGTAATAAGCAGTTTATATGCCTTAAGCCAAGAAAACGCCCGCCCACTTAATAATCAAACAATAGGTATAGTTGGCGTAGGCAGTATTGGCAGTTGTTTGGCGAAAAAATTACAAGCGCTGAATTTAACCGTACTTTTATGTGATCCAATAAAACATGCGCAAGGCTTATTAAACGAGCACGTAGCACTTGATCAATTACTTGCGCAGTCAGATATTGTAACTTTTCATGTTCCGCTTATAAAAAGTGGCGAGCATAAAACGCTACATATGATGGATAAAGCCAGATTAAAAGCGCTCAAACCCGGGCTTACGTTAATTAATGCAAGCCGTGGTGATGTGATTGACAATCAAGCATTATTAGAAGTGATGCAAGCGGGTGCCGATTTAGATTTAGTGCTTGATGTATGGGAAAACGAACCCACTATTTTAACTGAGCTATTGGAGCATGTGCGCTATGCAAGCGTTCACATTGCAGGGCACACCCTTGAAGGGAAAGCCCGTGGTACACAAATATTGTATCAAAAGTTTTGTGAACTCAAAGGGATAGAAGCAACAAAGTCGCTCGACGAGTTTTTACCCGTGCCTGCAATTACGCAAGCTACATTAGGACAAAGTTTTAATGAAGCTGATATTGCGCGTTTGGTGCATTTAATTTACGACGTACGCCGTGATGACGGTATTTTACTGCGTGATTTAGCGAATAACGGTTTTGATAGTTTACGTAAAAACTACCCTGTAAGACGAGAATTTAGCACTTTAACAATACAAGGTGATAGCTCGCAGCTAGCCGCTTTAGCCCAGCTTGGGTTTACTGTTGCAAACTAATTTAACTAGCGATGTTGTTTTAATATCGCTTAAAGAGGAATAAATATGTCGCAAAAATATAACGTTGTGGTACTTGGTGCTACAGGTTTAGTTGGTCGTCAAATCATTGAAACATTAGCAGATCGTAAATTTCCAGTGGATCAACTTTTTTTACTTGCTAGCAGCCGCAGCGCAGGCGAAGACATTAAGTTTTGTGGTGAGACCATTGAAGTACTAGATGTTGAAGGCTTTGACTTTAGCCAAGCGCACATAGGCTTCTTCTCTGCTGGTGGTAGTGTGTCAGAGCAGTACGCGCCAATTGCTGCAGATGCTGGTTGTGTAGTAATCGACAATACATCATTTTTTAGAAATGATTTTGAAGTCCCTCTAATCGTACCAGAAGTTAACGCAGCAAGCTTAGCCGATTTTAGAAACCGTAACATAATTGCCAACCCTAACTGTTCAACTATTCAGATGATGTTGGCACTAAAACCAATATACGATGCTTACGGAATTGACCGTATTAATGTATCAACATATCAAGCAGTGTCGGGCGCAGGTAAAAAAGCGGTTGATGAGTTAGCAAAGCAAACCGCTAACTTAATGAATGCCCGCCCAGTTGACAGCGATATATTTCCTAAGCAAATTGCGTTTAACGTGATCCCACAAATAGATGCATTTGAAGATAACGGCTACACCCGTGAAGAAATGAAAATGGTTAACGAAACGCATAAAATATTAGGCGATACTACCATTGCAGTAAACCCAACGTGTGTAAGAGTACCGGTGTTTTTTGGTCATTCAGAGTCAATCAATATAGAAACACGTATGCCATATGACCTTGAACACGTAAAACAGTTATTAAACGACGCGCCAGGTGTTGAGCTTATTGATGACGCGGGCGATTACCCAACAGCGGTATCTGATGCCAGCGGTAATGACACAGTTTACATTGGTCGTTTACGCGCCGATATTTCACATCCACATGGTTTAAATATGTGGGTTGTAAGCGATAATACCCGCAAAGGTGCAGCAACAAATAGCATACAAATTGCAGAAGAGCTTATTGCTAACTACATGTAATTACTTATAGCTTTAAAGCAAAAAAAGCGGTAAACATTATTTGTTTGCCGCTTTTTGTTTATATGGCTGTCAATTAATTGCCGCATATAATTTAAAAGCGTATAAAGATGTTGATATAACAGATTTAAATACTTTTAATTATAAATTTAAGGTATTTATTTTCAAAGTGTTGCGATGGATATTAGTGGCTAACTGGTTTATAGTTTGTAACTGGAATAGAGCTTGCAATAAAAATAGATTGTAATAAAAAATGTGAGTCAGCCATTTGGTTGATGACGGCAAGAATAATCAATGTTTATGCGCCCACTTTGTGGCGCTACGTTAACATTTAAACATTAAAGGATCAGCATGCGCGGTTTAGCTTCACTTATTATATTGGCGTCTGCATTGATAGTCACTTCTGTTTACTCTCAAGACAGTACCCAACTAAAGGGGCCTAAAGGCGTTGACTATGGTGTGCAAGGACGAGCAATAGGGCCAATAAAACCGACCGATACACTCTGGCGTATTGCTGTTAAAGTTCGTCCTGATAACTCTGTAAGCATTTATCAAGTTATGCAGGCCTTGTATAACAAAAATCCAAATTCATTTTTAGAACAAAACCTTAACCACATGCAAAGTGGTGCCTATTTAAACATACCCACCTTAGCTGAAATTAAAAGTGTTAGCTCTGAGCTAGCAAGACAGCGCTCTGAACAAGACGACAAGTTATGGGAAAAAAAGAAAAACGGCACGCTAACGCAAAGCGAAATTAATACAGCTCAAACCAAAGTAACGCAAGCGCGTAAAGTTGACGTAGACGAAGCTAAAAAAGAATTACAAAAAGAATTAAATGACATAAAAACGGATCAAAGTAATAGATTAGTTGAGCTGCAACAGCAATTTAAAAGTTCGGTAAACAATGTTGAAGAAATATTAGTAGAGAATAACAAGCTTAAAAAACAACTCACAGGTATTTCACAAGAGCTAAAAAACTTACGCGAGCAACTAGGGCAAGACAGCGAAATACAGCTGCAACTTAAAGAATTAATAGTTAAACAAAATGAAATAATAGCGCAACAAAAAATCAAAGACGCCAAACAAGATGCCGAATTTGACTTAGGAGCCTTGCTATCTAATCCGCTGGTTTTAATTTTGTTAATGACTATACCTGCATTATTAATTATTTTTGCCGTTGTAATGTTGTTACGTAAACGCGCAAATAACACCGAGCAAAATAACCAAGAAGATGAAGAGTTTTTACCGCAAACTCCCGTTTATAGCAGTGATGACAGCGATGATGTTGTAAGTGCAGCTAGCCACGACGATCCCATTATTCCTGATCCGTTGGATGATTTAAGTGTTCAATTAGATGACGGTATTTCGGATGACGCGCTGTTAGATGACGATGTAGCGTTTGACGACTCATTAGACGATAGCAATTTATTAGATCAAGATGAGTTAGAAAGCTTACTGAGCGATGACATCATTTTTGATGATGAAGACGGCCAAGACGATGATGAGCTCGATATTTTTATGCAGCAAGGCTTTGATGAGCCTGTAGATGACAGCTTAGAGGACACTATTGATTTAGACTTAAACACATCACAAAACAGTGATGATATTTTAAGTGCTGATGATTTAGATAGCTTATTTGATGAAGACGATAGATTACCAGAAATTGAATCGAGTGATAGCGACAAAGTAGCACCAGAGAGTGGGGATTCTCACGATGAAATATCTGCCTTTAGTGAAGAGTTAGCAAGTGAAGATGACGATTTTGATATTGATGATTTATTAGAATCAGAGCAATCATCAATACCAAGCAATACAGAAGAGTTGGTAGAGGAAAACGACGACTTTGACTTAGATGATATCGACAGCTTAATCGATGAAGTAAGTGAGCAGGACGATGCTCTGCCTGAAAAGCAAAGCAGCGCTACAGAGCTAGTTGAAGAAAGCGACGACTTTGATTTAGACGATATCGACAGCTTAATTGACGAAGCAAACGTTCAGGGCGATGATCTGCTTGAAGAGCAAAACAGCGCTACAGAGCTAGTTGAAGAAAACGACGACTTTGATTTAGATGATATCGACAGCTTAATTGACGAAGCAAACGTTCAGGGCGATGATCTGCTTGAGGAGCAAAGCAGCGCTACAGAGCTCGTAGAAGAGAATGACGACTTTGATTTAGATGACATCGATAGCTTAATTGACGAAGCAAGCGAACAGGGCGATGATCTGCTTGAAGAGCAAAACAGCGCTACAGAGCTCGTAGAAGAGAATGACGACTTTGATTTAGATGACATCGATAGCTTAATCGATGAAGTTAGCGAACAAAGCGATGAAAAGCAGCCAGAAACACCGCTTGAAGAGCAAAATAATACAGCTGAGTTAGTAGAAGAAACTGATGACTTCGACTTAGATGATATTGACGACATCGACAGCTTAATCGACGAGGTTAGTGAACAAGGCGAGGAAGAGCAGCCTGAAACAGCGCTTGAAGAGCAAAATAATACAGCTGAGTTAGTAGAAGAAGCCGATGACTTCGACTTAGATGATATTGACGATATCGACAGCTTAATCGATGAAGTAAGTGAGCAGGATGATGAAGAACAGCCTGAAGCACCGCTTGAAGAGCAAAATAATACAGCTGAGTTAGTAGAAGAAACAGATGACTTCGACTTAGATGAAATTGACGATGTTGACAGCTTAATCGACGAAGTTAGTGAACAAAGTGAGCAGGGCGATGAAAAACAGCCAGAAATAGCGCTTGAGGAGCAAAATAATACAGCTGAGTTAGTAGAAGAAACCGACGACTTTGACTTAGATGATATTGACGACATCGACAGCTTAATCGACGAAGTTAGTGAACAAAGCGAGGAAGAGCAGCCTGAAGCAGCGCTTGAAGAGCAAAATAATACAGCTGAGTTAGTAGAGGATTTAGAAAAAGCGCAGCAAGAGTTAAATAGTGACGACGCTGAATCTGTTGACTCTTCATTAAGTGAAAATACAGAGTCAGCACTTGAGTCAGAACCAGAGCTTGCAGTAGAAGAGCAAGACGATTTTGGCGACTCAATTATAGAGGATTACTCAGATACATCGCAGACGTTACTCGATCCTGAAGATGCGCTTGAAGAATATAATGACGATAATTTAAAAAGTGTTGATGAGCTTTTAAATGAGCTACAACAAGCATCCGATGATGAAGAGTATGTAGAACCCCCTCAGTGGTCGGTTGATGATTTTAATGATGTAACAGAAGCCGAATTAGGTGACGACCCTCTAGGTATTGAAAATGATGAATCTGAATTATTAGCAGATGAGTCAGTGCCTGATGTAGCAGCGCCAAGCGAAGAGCTTGATGTAGACGAATACCCTGAGCTAGATCTGAATGACGATGCAATACTAACAGCAGATGAACAGCAAGCGTTTACTCCGCAAGAGCTGCAAGGCGATAACCTAGATGGTGATGCTAAAGGTATGGCCTCGAGTCAAGCTGAACAAGATCTTGCAAACTCGCTACTAGCCGGTGGTAATTTAGATAGTTTAAATGATGACTTTGACGATGAACTATTAATTGAAAATGATTTTTCAGAGCTCGATAGTGAACAACAAAATGAAGATGAATTATTAGCAATAACCTCACCACCAGAGGTTGATACAAGTAATTCGTCTGAGCAGCAATTAAATGATGACGTTAGTGATGATTTGCTTAACGAAGTAGACGATATTCAAATTGAGCAATTAAATGAAGAGTTAGATGAGAAGTTAATTGATGAGCAAACAAATGTAGACCGTGAAGCGGCATTAATGCCAACAGAGTTACCGCATAACGGTGAAGTTGCATCGGATGATGAGCTTGATGACGAGTTTATGGCCGATTTAACTCAGACCGACTTTGATGCATTACTAAATGAATTAGCCGATGCCGATGAGCTGGATATTGCAGACAGTAGTGAGTTTGACGTTGATTTTAATAACTTACTCAGTGATGAAATAGATACTGATGAATCAGCTTTAGTGCCACAGCCAACTGTTAACAGCAATACTATTGAGCAAACTAGCAAAGATGAGTTTGTAGATATTGATGCGTTATTAGAGCAAAGTGACGACGCAGATACAGAGCACGAACCTTACGATGATGTGAATATGGACGTAGGGCTAGGTGATTTTGACTCATTACTGGCCGGCGATAACCCAACAGATGTTGATGCTGAAAGTGGCGGTTATTCTGCTAAATTAGACTTAGCCCGCGCTTATATTGAAATAGATGATTTTGACTCAGCGCTTAAGGTTATCGAAGACGTTATTAATAAAGGCCCTGAAGAAGTTCAACAAGAAGCGCTTAGCTTAAAAGCTAAACTTAAATAAAATAAAGAGCATAAATTTAAAGCCCGTAATTTTACTAATTACGGGCTTTTTTAATCGGGATAGGTTTGATTATAGCGCAGCTGCTTTTATTGCATCGCTAGATAGCATAAAATGCCCCGTTCATTAGCACAGTAGGTAAAGCAGTAATTATGCGAGTAGCACTTGGAGTTGAATACAACGGCGCACGCTATAGTGGTTGGCAACGACAATCACACGTAAACAGCGTACAACAAGAAGTAGAAACAGCGTTATCGCGTATTTGTAATCATCCGGTTGCAATTGTATGCGCAGGGCGTACCGATGCCGGTGTGCATGGTACCGGGCAAGTTGTGCACTTTGATACAGATGCACCACGCGATATGGTGGCATTTACTTTAGGCATGAATACATTGTTGCCAAAAGATATTGCTATTCGTTTTGCTCAGCCAGTGGCTGATGATTTTCATGCTCGTTTTAGTGCTACAGCACGCCGTTATCGTTATGTTATTTATAATAACCCACTTCGTGGTGCGGTATTAAACGAAGGTGTTACGCACTTTCATCACACGCTTGATGAAACTAAAATGCAAGAAGCGTGTCAGTATTTAATAGGTAAATACGACTTTACGTCGTTCCGCGCTATTCACTGCCAAGCAAATACTGCTATTAGAACAATTCAGCATTTATCGGTACAGCGCCAAGGCAGTTACGTTATTATAGATATTAAAGCCAATGCTTTTTTACATCATATGGTACGTAATATAACGGGTTGTTTAATGGATATAGGCTTACATAAACAACAACCTGTTTGGCTAAAAGAATTGCTAGATTTAAAAGAGCGAGCAAAGGCAAGTGCAACCGCTAAAGCTGCCGGTTTATACCTGGTAGATGTTGATTATCCTGAACAATTTAACATACCTAAAACGCCATTAGGACCTTTGTTTTTACCAGATATTAGTATTTAATTAGGTGGTTTTTAACTGTTTAATCTAAGCGCTGGCAACTACTAAGACCAGTTTTTGATACCGTGTTAGTGTAATTCATGTTTTAATTGAGAAAATTTGTTTGCATGATAAGCATGCAAGCTCGCGACACAGAACAGCATTAAGAGAGTTGCAAATGAGTTGGCTAGAAAAAATCTTACCTAAAACGACAAAAGCATCAGGTCGTAAAGAAATTCCAGAAGGTGTTTGGGCTAAGTGTACATCGTGTGATTCTATTTTGTATAAAGCCGAATTAGAAAAAGCATTGAATGTATGTCCTAAGTGCGATCATCATATGCGTATTAGTGGGCGTAAGCGCCTTGAGTATTTTTTAGATGAAGGTGACCGTGTAGAACTTGGTACACAGCACGAACCTAAAGATGTGCTTAAATTTAGAGACTCAAAAAAATACTCTGACCGTATTACAGCGGCGCAAAAATCAAGTGGTGAAAAAGACGCGCTTGTGGCAATGAAGGGACATTTAAAAGGTATTCCTGTAGCTGCTGTAGCATTTGAATTCTCATTTATGGGCGGTTCAATGGCATCGGTAGTAGGTGCACGTTTTGTTGACGCTGTTGATCAATGCTTAGAGCATAATATGCCACTTATTTGTTTTTCGGCTTCTGGCGGCGCACGTATGCAAGAAGCACTTATTTCATTAATGCAAATGGCTAAAACCAGTGCCGCGCTTGCTAAAATGACAGAAAAAGGCTTACCATTTATTTCAGTTATGACTGATCCAACAATGGGCGGTGTTTCTGCATCGCTTGCTATGTTGGGCGACATTAACGTAGGCGAGCCAAAAGCATTAATTGGTTTTGCAGGGCCGCGTGTTATTGAGCAGACAGTGCGTGAAACACTCCCTGAAGGTTTTCAGCGTAGTGAATTCTTGCTTGAACACGGTGCAATAGACATGATTATTGACCGTCGTGAAATGCGCGATACATTGGCACGCATTTTGGCTAAGTTTATGAACTTGCCTTCTACTGAGCAAGAGCATAGAGTAGCGTAAATTTAAGCTTTATTGATCTAACGCTATGACAAAAACAATTCCTAGCCAATCATCAAGCCTTGATGATTGGCTTTTTTATTTAGAAAGTGTTCACCCTGCAAATATTGCAATGGGGCTAGAACGCGTTGCCAGTGTTGCTAATAACATTGGGCTATTAAACACCTCAAGTAAAATTATTTTGATTGCCGGTACCAATGGTAAAGGCACCACAGCACGCTGCCTAGAGTCGTTACTTTTAGCGCAAGGCCTTAGCGTAGGTACGTATGCTTCACCACATTTAACGCACTATAACGAACGTGTACGGGTAAATGGGCAAGAGCTTAGCGATCAGTATCATGTTGATGCCTTTCATTTACTAGAACAAGGGCGCAAAGATACCGCACTCACTTATTTTGAATATGGCACCTTGGCTGCGCTGGCAATTTTTAAGCGCTGTGAGGTTGACTACGTACTCTTAGAGGTAGGTTTAGGCGGGCGTTATGACGCCACTAATATTGTTACGCCTTTTGCGAGTGTTATTACCACTATCGATTTAGATCACAAAGAATACTTAGGTGATACGCGCGAACTCGTTGCTTATGACAAAGCGGGTATTTTTCGTGAAAATACGCCGGCTATTATTGGCGATTTAAATATTCCCCATACCATGACTGATTATGGCGATGAAATAAATGCCAAGATGGTTTTATCAGGGAGTGACTTTATATTTAAAGAACACGCAGATACCTTTAGCTGGCAATACCAACAGTACAACCTTGAATTAGCTAAACCAGCAATTCCTAGTCAAAATGCAGCAACAGCGTTAACCACGCTAAGTGTGTTAAATTTACTCCCGAGTGAGTCGGTGATCAAAGCCTGTTTAGCAAACCTGGTTGTGGAAGGGCGTTTTGAGCAGTTAAGCGACCAACCCTTGGTATATACCGATGTAGCGCATAATCCTGAATCGGCTCGATATTTAGCAAGTAAATTACTAAGCTACAAAGATAAAGGCTTTAAAATTCATGCATTAGTCGCTATGCTTGCTGATAAAGATAAAGCAGGTGTGCTTAAAGAAGTAAGCCATTTAGTTGATCAATGGTCGTTAGCGAGTTTAAATGGCCCTCGTGGTGATAGCGCTAGCAACTTACAAAATGCGCTACAAAGCATACCGCATAATGATATTAAGCATAGTTATAATAGCGTAGCAGCAGCACTCGATGTAATTTTGCCAACACAACAAAACGACACAGTTTTGATTGTTTTTGGTTCATTTTTTACCGTTGCTGGCGCTATTGATTACTTTAAAAAATAGAGAGAATATCGGTGAACTCAAGTTTTATAAATCGCTTAGTCGGAACAAGTATCGTGGTAATAGCAGCAATTGTGTTTATACCTAACATACTTGATGGTGAAAAAGTGCACTATAAAGAAGGCTTTAAAGCGATTCCAGAACGCTCTGAGTTCAAAACAATCGATCTGCAGCAAGAAATTGATGAAAACGTAGCCGGGGCAGACTCGTTGCAACAAGATGAGATAGAAGACATTCAAGCAGATGATATCGCTTTTGAACAACAAGCTAATATTGCTCAAAGTGACTATACATCAGAAGCTAAAGTGGTAGAGGCGGTAATAGCGCCTAAAGCTCAACCACAAGCAGCTGCGCCGGTACAATCAATCAAGCCACGCCAAAACAATGAGAACCTAACCAGCATGGCTTATGTCATTCAATTAGGTAGTTTTTCTCATGCCGCAAACGTAAAAGCGCTGCAAGCAAAGCTGCAAGCTAAAGGGTTCAAAACCTTTACTAAGCCAGTAAAAACGCCAAACGGTACATTAACTAAAGTATTTGTTGGCCCATCGCTTAATAAAAATGAGTTACAAAAGCAATTACCAGCACTTAAAGAGCTAACTAAGCTCAATGGTAAAATAACGCAATTTGAAGTAACCAAGTAACGTATTGCACCTAGCCTTGTGTGCAAGGTTAGGTGTTTTTATTAGTCGTATTACACTTCTCATATGTTGGTCAAAACTATTTTAATTAAGGTTAAAATTTACTGTTTTGGGCAACCAGTTATCTCCCGCTTAAACTTGCATATTAACGATGTTTAGGTATAGAATGCGCCCCAAATTAGCGACTAATTGGTTCTTATGATCTGGGTTGATTACGCCATTCTTGGCATTATTGCACTATCTACCGTCATCGGTTTAATACGCGGCTTTGTTAAAGAAGCTATGTCATTAGCTGTATGGGCTGGCGCTTTTATCATCTCTAGCTTGTTCTATCAATATTTAGCTTCCTTCCTAACTACCATTTCTGAACCCCTTTTAAGAAATGCAGCGGCCATAGCCATATTATTCTTTGTGACGCTATTGTTGGGCGGTTTACTAAACTACATTTTAGGTGAATTAGTACAGCGTACTGGTTTATCAGGCACCGACCGTGTTTTTGGCATAGTGTTTGGTGCTCTTCGAGGCGTGTTGGTCGTGAGCGCGTTACTCTTCTTTCTTGATGCTTTTACAGGTGCGCCTAATACGCATTGGTGGGGCAACTCTATTTTGATTCCGGAATTTGGCTTTGTTGTTGAATGGTTTTTTTCATACCTTGAAAACAACTCAAGCTTTTTAAATTCAGTAAACCGTTAATCGGCGAGGATAAATTACATGTGTGGTATCGTTGGAATAGTCGGAACATCGCCAGTTAATCAGGCGATTTATGATGGCTTAACTGTTTTGCAGCATCGCGGCCAAGACGCCGCGGGTATTATTACCATTGACAACAATACGTTTAGCTTACGCAAAGCAAATGGTTTAGTGAGAGATGTATTTCACACTCGCCATATGAAACGATTGCAGGGAACAATTGGCATAGGCCATGTTCGTTACCCAACAGCAGGCTCGTCAAGCTCATCAGAAGCGCAGCCATTTTATGTAAACTCTCCTTTTGGTATTGCATTAGCACATAATGGCAACCTAACGAATGCAGAAGAGTTAAAAGAGCAATTGTTTTCAGAAGCACGACGCCATGTAAACACCACCTCTGACTCAGAAATATTGCTTAATATTCTTGCGCATGAGTTAAGTAAATCAAACAAGCTACAGCTTGGCGCAGAAGATATTTTTACCGCTATTACCGAAGTAAATAACAAAGTGAATGGCGGCTATGCTGCTATCGCGATGATTATTGGCCACGGTGTGGTGGCGTTTCGTGACCCTAATGGTATTCGTCCATTGGTATTTGGTAAACGCGAAAGCGCAAAAGGCACCGAATACATGTTTGCTTCAGAAAGTGTTGCACTAAAACAAGATGGTTTTGAATTTATTCGTGATGTAGCACCAGGTGAAGCCATTTATGTAACCGAAAACGGTGAATTTCACTCGTTAAGCTGTGCAGATAAAGTATCTTATTCACCATGTATTTTTGAGTTTGTTTATTTTGCTCGCCCCGATTCAACCATTGACCGTATGTCTGTTTATGCAGCACGGGTAAATATGGGAACTAAATTGGGTGAAAAAATAGCACGTGAGTGGGCTGATAAAGACATTGATGTGGTTATTCCTATTCCTGAAACATCGTGTGATATTGCGCTCGAAATAGCCCGTGTTCTTGATTTACCTTACCGCCAAGGTTTTGTTAAAAACCGTTACATTGGTCGCACATTTATTATGCCCGGCCAAGAGTTACGTAAAAAATCAGTGCGTCAAAAGTTAAATGCCATAGATCGTGAGTTTAAAGGTAAAAACGTATTACTGGTTGATGACTCAATTGTGCGTGGTACTACCTCAGCGCAAATAGTTGAAATGGCTAGAGAGTCGGGTGCTAAAAACGTTTATTTTGCATCAGCTGCTCCTGAAATACGTTTTCCTAATGTGTACGGTATTGATATGCCATCTGCAGCCGAGCTGATTGCTCATGGCCGTGAAGTGGAAGATATTAATGCAAGTATTGGTTCTGACGGTTTGATTTTTCAGTCATTAAAAGATTTGATTGCAGCGGTTGGCAAAGAAAACCCTGAAATCACTAAATTTGAAACATCAGTATTCGATGGCCAATATATAACTGGCGACATTGATCAAGATTACTTAAATCGTATTGATAAAATGCGTAATGACTCTGCAAAAAGTACTCGCGAAAATGCGATGTCTGCAGGGTTAGAGATTCATAATCAAGATGAAAACGAATCAGACTAATCGTTAAAAATATTTAAATAAAAAAGGAGCTAATTAGCTCCTTTTTTTTGTGCAAAAAAGCACAAATACTTTTACTCCAACGCGGTGCAGTGCTTATGTAAACATGGGGCTCACTATTCCATTAGTCCATAGCATAGCGGTAACCGCTAAAATAATAACCAGTAAAATTAAGCCACAAGTTACTACAGAGCTTGCGTAAATAAAGCCTCGTTCTTCTGGTATATGCATTAATATTGGCACACCGGTATAAAGTAAATAAACCGAGTAAGCCAAAGCAACCATGCCTACGCACACCACAAACCATAAGTGCGGTAAAAAAGCAGCTAGTGCCGACATAAACACCGGGGTTGCAGTATAAGCTGCTAGTTCGAGAGCTTGAGTGAAAGTGGGCTGAGCACCAAAGGTTACTCCCATCCAGTGGGCTAAATAAGCCAAAGCAAATATACCCGCAATTAGCGCCACATACATTGCAATTGCAATAAGTAGTGCACTGTCATGGGTTAAAAATACGGGGTTTCCTGTACCTATGCTCCATCCTAAATATACCGATGAATAGTACCCCATAACCGAGGGAAACAGCGCTATCAACACAATATGCGAGAGGCTATAAGTTAGGCTTTCATGGCGGTTATCAATTGTTTGCCATTCTTCAAGTGGGTGAGCGTAAAGCCCCCATAGGTGGTTTAGTATCATAGTGTTTACTCCATAAAAGTAACTTATTAGTTTTTTACTGTTTTATTTTTATACAGTCACTATACAGTTATGGTTCACTTGCAATACAAAGTCAAGGTAACATTGTATTAACATTTTGAAGTTGTAAATGATACCCATGTAAAAGTAGGCCGTGGTGATCTTTTAAAAAGGTTTCATGGTAAAATCGTTATTAAGTTTAAAGTTATACTGAGATATGCAAAAAGTGTCTACGCAACAATTATTAGCGCCAATTTTAAGTTTTTTAAAATGCGAAACCCCACAGCAGTGGGTTGATGAAGCGATAAAAAAAGAAAATTTATCGATTATATTAATCGACCATTTGATATGTGAATTAAAAGCAGCGCAATCAGCGATGTTTTTAATTCGTAAGTATGCGGTGGATAAAGAAAGTAGCGACGCTCTGCTTGAGTGGCTAAAACCGTTTGAAACATTAATTTATAAACGTGAAGGCAATTGGCGTGACTTAGCGGCTAAAAACAAGCTTACCAAGGCTATTATTCCTAAATCTAACTCGCCGTATGGGCAAGAGTTAATCGATAAAATGGTGATGCTAATAAAAGAAGAGTTGCATCATTTTTATCAAGTATTAGAAATTATGGACGAGTACGGTGTTGAATATAGAAGTATTACCCCATGTCGTTATGCTAAAGGTATGCTGCGTAATGTAAAAACCTTTGAGCCAGATGCTCTGGTCGATAAGCTTATAGTGGGTGCTTACATTGAGGCGCGATCGTGTGAGCGTTTTGCTAAGCTTGCTCCGCATGTAGATAAACGTTTAGGTGACTTTTATATATCGCTATTGCGCTCAGAAGCGCGACATTATCAAGATTATTTAACGCTGGCGCAAGAAATTGCCGACTTTGATATTACCGAGCGAGTGCAGTTTTTTGCAGAAAAAGAACGTGAGCTCATTGCAACGCCCGATACCGACTTTAAATTTCATAGCGGTATTCCTGCATTAAAAAACTACCTTTTGTAGCACTCATTTTACGCCTTAAAAGGAGTGCTAATTAACTTTTGAGCCTGTGGTGTAACCACTAAATATGAGCCTTGGGTGTACCAGTCACCTAAAACCGTACGCGTTAAAGTTTCTTGGTTTACTGTGTAAGTATGCACATTAGGGCGATGAGTATGACCGTGGATCATATTAGTGACCTGGTGCTTAGCAAAAGTAGCGAGTACGGCGTCATCAATCACATCGAGTATTTCAAGGGGTTTATTGGCTTGGCTAAGTTTACTTTTTTCACGTGCATTACGGGCTATTTTTTTACGATACCATAGTGGCATAGCCAACATTAGTTTTGGCCACCACCATCCACGGCTTTTACGACGAAACTTTTGGTACTCTATATCTTGAGTACACATTTCATCGCCATGTAAAATAACCGTTGGTGTACCGTATAAATCTATTACGGTTTGCTCATCAAGTAAGGTCATGCCTGCCATTGCGGCATACTTGTCGCGCATAATAAAGTCGCGATTACCATGAATAAAATAAACCGGTGTACCGCCATCACTGACTGCTTTTAAATGTTTTGCTACATTAGCGCTCAGCGTTGTAATGTAATCGTCGCCAACCCATACTTCAAAAAAATCACCTAAAATGTACAGTGCATCTACATCTTGATTAAGTATGTGCGTATTTAAAAAGCTAAAAAATGCCGCGCTAATATCAGGGCGGTTTTCACTTAGGTGTAAGTCGGCAATAAAATAAGTTTTGCGAGTCATAGATGAGTCTTTTTAGATAAAATAAAAGCGGGCTTATATAAATTAAGTAAATATTTAAACTTAATTTATATTAATACCCGCTTATATACTCACATAATGTGAGTAAACGCTATTAGTTAACAGTAACGCTTTCGATAATTACATCTTCAAGTGGTACGTCTTGATGAAAGCCGTTGCTACCAGTTGCTACGCCTTTAATTTTATTAACTATGTCCATGCCTTCAACAACTTCAGCAAATACACAGTAACCCCAGCCTTGCGACGTTTCGCTGCTGTGGTTTAAAAAATCGTTGTCGTTAACGTTAATGAAAAATTGCGCTGTAGCTGAATGAGGATCAGGCGTACGTGCCATTGCTAAAGTACCTACTTTATTTGATAGGCCATTGTTAGCTTCATTTTTAATTGGATCATTTACTTCTTTTTGATCCATACCAGGGATAAAACCACCGCCTTGAACCATAAAACCATCGATTACACGATGAAAGATAGTGCCGTTGAAAAAGCCAGCATTTGCATACTCTAAAAAGTTTTTAACTGTGTTTGGAGCTTCTTGATCAAACATTTTAATGGTGATGTCACCAAAATTAGTGTGTAGAACAACCATGAGGTTTCCTGTATCTGGTTTAAATAGTCGCGCTATTTTATCTCAGTTAGCTAAGATTAACAAAGTAGATGTTTGCTTTGTTATAAAGCGCTAGAGCAGGGGCTTTTCAAGTGGTAACATAGCTGTTCAAGTTAATAGTCAAGGACTCAAAGTAAATGGTTAATATATACAACACACTAACGCGACAAAAAGAGCAATTTAAACCAATGGTCGAAGGCAAAATCGACATGTATGTGTGTGGTATCACCATTTATGATTACTGTCATATTGGGCATGCGCGTACCTTTGTTGGCTTCGATGTGATTGTTCGCTACCTTCGCCACATTGGTTATGATTTAAAATATGTGCGTAATATTACCGATGTTGATGACAAAATAATTAAACGCGCTAACGAAAATGGCGAGTCAATAAACGACTTAACTGTGCGCATGACGAAAGCCATGCATGAAGATTTTGATAGTTTAAACATGTTACGCCCCGATGTTGAACCAACAGTAACTGCGCACATGGATGAAATTATTGAAATGGTTGAGCGCTTAATTACCAAAGGCCATGCTTATGTTGCTGCCGATGGTGATGTATTGTTTGATGTTTCTACCTTTGAGCAGTACGGCGCATTATCGCAGCAAGATTTAACCATGCTGCAATCAGGATCGCGTGTTGAGGTTGCTCAGGATAAAGACGATCCGCTTGATTTTGTATTGTGGAAAAAAGCCAAAGCGGGTGAGCCATCATGGTCATCTCCATGGGGCGAAGGGCGTCCAGGTTGGCATATTGAATGTTCTGCTATGAGCTCAAAGCATTTGGGTGAGCATTTTGATATTCATGGTGGGGGTTCTGACTTACAGTTTCCGCATCACGAAAACGAAATTGCACAATCGTGCTGTGCAAATAATGGCAAGTATGTAAATACTTGGATCCACACGGGTATGGTGCAAGTAAATAAAGAAAAAATGTCTAAATCGTTAGATAACTTTTTTACTGTGCGTGAAGTGTTAAAACAGTACGATGCAGAATCAGTACGTTACTTTTTAATCTCGGGCCATTACCGCAGCCAGCTAAATTATTCGCAAGAAAATTTAGATCAAGCTCGCTCATCACTTGAACGTATTTATACAGCACTTCGTGGGGTTAAACCAGTAGCGTGTGAGCTTGATGACAACGAGTATGTTATTAAGTTTAGAAAGGCGATGGATGATGACTTTAATACACCAGAAGCATTACCTGTGTTGTTTGAGCTAGCTAAAGAGCTAAACCGCGTAAAAGATATTGATAGCCAGCAAGCAGGGCAGTTAGCATTTATACTAGGTAGCATAAGCGAAGTGCTAGGTGTTGCTCAGCAGGACCCAGAAGCCTTTTTACAAGGTGGGCAAGACGATGATGAAGTAGCACAAATTGAAGCGCTAATAGTTAAGCGTAACGATGCGCGTGCTAGTAAAAACTGGGCTGCTGCTGATGAAGCGCGCGATGCACTTAGTGCGTTAGGCGTAATACTAGAAGATTCAGCCGGTAAAACCACTTGGCGTAAAGCGTAATTGGTTTATTTCAAAAATAATAACTAACTTTATTAGTTGCATTAAAAAGGGTTGCCAAGTGGCAACCCTTTTTTGATTCTGTTAGCGCTTAGCTATGATATTTTTCACACGCTTCGAGGGTGTTTTCAATCAAGCTTGCCACTGTCATAGGGCCTACACCACCAGGTACAGGGGTAATAAAGTCAGCTTTTTGCTCAGCAACACTATATTCAACATCACCCACTAACTTACCGCTATCTAAGCGGTTAATACCTACATCAATAACAATCGCACCTTCTTTAACCCAGTCACCAGGAATAAATTCAGGTTTACCAACTGCAACCACTAATAAATCGGCCCGACGAACATGGGTTTCTAAGTCTTGTGTAAATTTATGACAAACAGTGGTAGTGCAACCAGCTAACAATAGCTCTAGTGCCATAGGACGCCCTACAATATTGGATGCACCTACAACCACAGCATGCAATCCTTTATAACGCACACCCGTTGAGTCAAGTAAGGTAATAATACCTTTTGGTGTACAAGGACGAAGGGCTGGCATACGTTGGGCTAGTCGGCCTATATTGTAAGGATGAAAACCATCTACATCTTTATGCGGAGTAATACGTTCAAGAATCTTTTCTACATCAAGACCTTCAGGTAAAGGGAGTTGTACTAAAATACCGTCAATTTCTTGATCGTTGTTTAATTCATCAATTAACTCTAATAGTGTTTGCTCAGTGGTATTTGCTGGTAAATCAAAAGATTTAGAGATAAAACCAACTTCTTCACAGGCTTTACGTTTTGAGCCAACATAAACCTGACTCGCAGGGTCGAGTCCTACAAGCACTACTGCAAGACCGGGCGCACGAAGGTTTTGTGCTACTCGCTCTGAAACGCGTTGTGCAACTGCGCTACGTACTTGTTTTGCTATTGCTTTACCATCAATGATGTTTGCCGTCATGGGTGACCTTTAATTAGGGTTAATTAACTTGATACAGATACTTAAAATGGATATACAAAAAATAGGGGTAATGTAATAAAGAAATACTTACTTTATTAAATCCATTTTTAATATGTTTACTATTTTCGCAGAAAAGCACTAAAGCGCCAAGTTGCTTTTAGCTAATAGCGTATTTGATTATACAAAATAGTCTAAATTTCAGCCGGCTATTAGGTTATTCTGGCTATTATGAACTAAAAGTGAGCAATTGAATTGTTTTCTTAAAAAAACGTTTGACCTAACCCAGCCAAATCACTATTATGCACCCCGTTGTCAACGAGGTCACTCGCTAACAATTATAAGCATCGGCGATTAGCGCAGTTTGGTAGCGCACTTGGTTTGGGTCCAAGGGGTCGCAGGTTCAAATCCTGCATCGCCGACCACTTTCTTAAGTAATTAAGCTAAGTGGATATTATTTGGGTATTAATGCAATAGTACATTTGCACAAAGCCATTGTACTTACGTAATTAGCTTATTGGTAAACTATGAAGTTTTCGATGCGCCCATAGCTCAGCTGGATAGAGCAACGCCCTTCTAAGGCGTGGGTCGAAGGTTCGAATCCTTCTGGGTGCACCATTTGAAAACAAGTAAATACCGTGGTGATTGTAGCTCAGTTGGTAGAGCCCCGGATTGTGATTCCGGTTGTCGTGGGTTCGAGCCCCATCAGTCACCCCAATTTACAAAGAGTATCGGCGATTAGCGCAGTTTGGTAGCGCACTTGGTTTGGGTCCAAGGGGTCGCAGGTTCAAATCCTGCATCGCCGACCATTTTCTTATAAATGGTCTTAAATACAAAGTTTAAGTATTCAAAAGTTAAGTATAAAAAATATATCGGCGATTAGCGCAGTTTGGTAGCGCACTTGGTTTGGGTCCAAGGGGTCGCAGGTTCAAATCCTGCATCGCCGACCATTTTCTTTATTAACAATAATAAATGAAAATGGTTTTGATATTACACGCACTACTCACTTCAAAATCAGTATTATCGAGCACTTTGTTAAAGCAGAGATTGTTAATATTCGAAAATAAATAATAAAAACTCACTAATAAACTATTTTAGAACTTATAAACTATAACTTTATACTTTTGATTAGCTGCTAAATTAGCCTGTTTTTTATTCGCTTGATTACTAATAACACAATTGTGCTTCAAAAAATTGTTTCCTACACTCGACTATCATCAATATTACGTTATAATGCCGCGTCTATTATTTTAATATAGTGCCCGCAGGGCAGAGCAGCAATGGTATCTGGTGGTAGCGACGAATGTTTTTAAGCCACAAAGGTTTAAATTTTATCAAGACTCCTAAAGATGACTTTGTGTGTAAAGAAGGCGAACAGTCGCCAAAATTGAAGATTGAGGTAAATCATGCAAGTTTCTGTTGAGACGACCCAAGGCCTTGAGCGCCGTCTGACCATCACCGTTCCTGCAGAGAACGTTGAGAATGAAGTAAAAAAACGCTTACAACAACTGTCAAAAACGCAGCGTATTGATGGCTTCCGTGCTGGTAAAGTTCCAGCATCAGTAATTAACAAGCGTTTTGGACCAGCAGTTCGTCAAGAAGTTGCTGGCGAAGTAATGCAACGTAATTTCTATGAAGCAATTGTTTCAGAAAAAATTAACCCAGCTGGCGCACCAACATTTGCTCCAAAAGCACTTGAAGCTGGTAAAGATTTAGAGTTTTCGGCTACGTTTGAAGTTTACCCTGAAGTTGAAGTTCAAGGTTTAGACAAAATTACAGTTGAAAAACCAGCCGTAACAGTAACTGACGAAGATTTAGCTAACATGCTAGAAACACTTCGTAAGCAACACGCAGACTGGGCTGAAGTTGATACAGCTGCTGGCGAAAACGACCGTGTAACGGTTGATTTTGTAGGTACTATCGACGGTGAAGTATTTGAAGGCGGCAAAGCTGAAGACTTCCCATTAGAACTTGGCCAAGGTCGTATGATCCCAGGTTTTGAAGATAATATCGTAGGTAAAAAAGCAGGCGAAGAAGCAATTGCTGACGTAACTTTCCCTGATGATTACCATGCTGAAAACTTAAAAGGTAAAGCGGCTCAATTCACTATCACAGTGAAAAAAGTTGAAGCGCAAGAGTTACCTGAATTAAGCGAAGAATTTGCAACTAAATTCGGTGTTACCGAAGGTGGTGTTGACGCGCTTAAAGTTGAAGTTAAAAAGAACATGACACGTGAGCTAGACCAAGCGGTTAAAGCTAACGTTAAAGATCAAGCTATTAAAGGTCTTTTAGCGAACAACGAAATTGAAGTGCCTAAAGCACTAGTTGATCAAGAAGTTGACGCATTACGTCAGCAAGCTGCTCAACGTTTTGGTGGCGATGCGCAAAACATGCCTGAGCTTCCTGCTGAATTGTTCCATGAGCAAGCAGTAACACGTGTTAAAACTGGCCTTTTATTAGGTGAAGTGATTAAAGCTAACGAGATTAAAGTTGACGACGCTAAAGTTGAAGCATTAATCGCAACGGTAGCTTCTGCATACGAAGATCCAACTGAAGTAGTAGAATACTACAAAGCGAATGATCAACTTATGCAGCAAATGCGTAATGTAGCAATGGAAGAGCAAGCTGTTGAGGCTATCTTAGCTAAAGCAACTGTGACTGACGTTGAAACAGCATTTGACGACATCATGAATCCACAGCAAGGTGCTTAATAAGTCATTGACTTAAGTGCTCGCTAACGATTAAATGGCTCGTGTTACTCTGTTTATGCAGTGTGCTCGGGCCATTTTAGTTTGTGGTTCTTAATTTGCGAAAAATGATAACTATGCTTTTCTTTAATAAGGACAAGTATAAGCGCATAAGGAATTAAATAAGTATGAATATTGGTATTACAGATCCCCTAAACGCATTGGTCCCTATGGTTGTTGAACAAACACCTAAAGGCGAGCGCTCGTATGACATTTATTCGAGATTATTAAAAGAGCGTATTATCTTTTTAACGGGTCCTGTTGAAGACAACATGGCAAACCTGATTTTAGCGCAAATGTTGTTCTTAGAATCAGAAAACCCAGATAAAGATATCTTTTTATATATAAACTCACCAGGTGGTTCGGTTACTGCGGGTATGGCAATTTACGACACAATGAACTTCATTAAACCAGATGTAAGTACAATTTGTGTAGGTCAAGCTGCTAGCATGGGTGCTTTTTTACTTACCGCTGGGGCAAAGGGCAAACGTTTTTGTCTACCGAACTCGCGCGTAATGATCCACCAACCATTAGGTGGTTTCCAAGGTCAAGCATCTGACTTTGAAATACATGCCAAAGAAATCCTGTCTATTAAAGACAAGCTAAACCGCTTAATGGCTGAGCATACAGGCCAACCATTAGACGTGATTTCTAAAGACACTGATCGTGATAACTTTATGAGTGCTGATCAAGCTGTAGATTACGGCATTGTAGACTCAGTATTTAAAAATCGCGCTAGCAAGTAAGCGTTTGGCAAACAGCTAGGCTGTTTGCCACTTTGAGTTACTATGCGAAAAAATTAAATTTTGGTATAGTTAAAACGTATTGAAATAGCCATCGATCAATTTGGTGGCCAACGTATAAAATGAGGTAGCTGAATGTCTGACACTCCTACAGACGGCGACAAAAGTAGTAAATTGTTATACTGTTCTTTTTGCGGCAAAAGCCAACATGAAGTACGCAAATTAATTGCAGGCCCTTCAGTATATGTTTGTGATGAATGTGTAGAGTTGTGTAACGATATTATCAGAGAAGAAATAAAAGACATTGCGCCTAAGCACGATGCCTCTGACAAACTACCTGTACCAAAAGAAATTCGTAAACACTTAGACGACTATGTTATTGGCCAAGACCATGCTAAAAAAGTATTGTCTGTAGCGGTATACAACCATTACAAACGCCTACGTAATCAGTCGACTAAGCAAGATATTGAACTAAGTAAAAGTAATATCTTATTAATTGGTCCTACAGGTAGTGGTAAAACATTACTAGCAGAAACGTTAGCACGCTTATTAGATGTGCCGTTTACTATGGCCGATGCAACCACATTAACCGAAGCGGGTTATGTGGGTGAAGATGTTGAAAACATCATTCAAAAGCTGTTACAAAAATGCGATTACGATGTAGAAAAAGCACAACGTGGTATTGTTTACATAGATGAAATTGATAAAATTTCTCGTAAATCAGACAACCCGTCAATTACGCGTGATGTATCAGGCGAAGGCGTGCAACAAGCACTACTTAAACTGATAGAAGGCACCATAGCTTCGGTTCCACCACAAGGTGGCCGTAAGCACCCACAGCAAGAGTTTTTACAAGTAGATACGTCTAAAATCTTGTTTATTTGTGGTGGCGCATTCTCAGGTCTTGATAAAGTGATTGAGCAACGTAGCCATAAAAATACCGGTATTGGTTTTGGTGTTGATGTTAAAGAGTCTGCAGCGAGCCGTTCTTTAAGTGATACATTTAAAGACGTAGAGCCAGAGGATTTAGTTAAGTACGGCTTGATCCCTGAGTTTATCGGCCGTTTACCGGTAGTTGCTACATTAACTGAACTTGATGAAGCTGCACTAATACAAATTTTAAGTGAGCCTAAAAACGCCATTACTAAACAGTTTTCAGTATTGTTTGGTATGGAAGATGTTGAGCTTGAGTTTCGCGATGATGCCTTAGCTGCAATTGCCCACAAAGCAATGGAGCGTAAAACAGGTGCTCGTGGTTTGCGTTCAATCGTTGAAGGTGTATTACTTGATACTATGTATGAGCTACCTTCTATGGATAATGTAAGCAAAGTGGTTATAGATGAAACCGTAATTAAAGGTGAATCAGACCCAATTTTGATTTATGAAAATAATAATCAAGATAAAGCAGCATCTGAGTAGTTTTTAAGCTATTTGATTTAAAAAGGAGCCTAAGGCTCCTTTTTTTATAATTAATTTAATTGAGTACGGGAAAATCGTTGAACTTTAATTAGGTTATCCCCATATACTTGAGTAATCTTTAAAATAAATGAAGTGCAAAGAGAAATATAATGACGCTTGAGAGAACCGATCGAGTCGAAATCCCAGTATTAGCACTGCGCGATGTAGTGGTATACCCGCACATGGTGATCCCGCTTTTTGTAGGCCGTGAAAAATCAATAAAATGCCTTGAAGCGGCAATGGATAAAGACAAACAAATTTTCTTGGTTGCCCAAAAAGATGCAACCGTAGATGAGCCTGAGCAAGATGATATTTATCGTGTTGGTACTATTGCCACTGTACTTCAGTTATTAAAGTTACCAGACGGTACAGTAAAAGTTTTAGTAGAAGGTACGCAGCGCGCAAAAATTGAAGAATTTATTGATAGCGAAGAATTTTTTGTAGCTAATGCGCAGTTTATTGAATCAGAATCAATAGATGAGCATGAGCAAGATGTGTTTATTCGCAGCGCAATTAGCCAATTTGAAGGCTATGTAAAACTCAATAAAAAAATCCCACCAGAAGTACTTACTTCGGTTTCGGGGATTGACGATCCGGCGCGCCTTGCCGATACCATGGCAGCTCATATGCCATTAAAAGTGCCTGAAAAACAAAAAGTATTAGAAACCTCAAGTGTTACCGAACGCTTAGAATACTTAATGGCGCTAATGGAAGGCGAAATAGATTTACTGCAAGTTGAGAAAAAAATACGTAGCCGCGTTAAAAAGCAGATGGAAAAATCACAGCGCGAGTATTACCTCAATGAGCAAATGAAAGCTATTCAAAAAGAGCTCGGTGAACTTGATGATGTGCCAGACGAGTTTGAAGCGCTGAAAAAGCGTATTGAAGAGTCGGGCATGCCAACCGAAGCAAAAGAAAAAGCGACGGCTGAGTTAAGTAAGCTAAAAATGATGTCGCCAATGTCGGCAGAAGCCAGTGTAGTGCGCTCATACATAGATACACTAATTAGTGTACCGTGGAAAAAACGCTCAAAAGTTAAAAAAGATTTAGCTGGCGCGCAAAAAATACTTGATAGCGACCATTACGGCTTAGAAAAAGTTAAAGAACGTATTTTAGAGTACCTAGCGGTGCAACAACGTACTAACAAGCTTAAAGGGCCTATTTTGTGTCTAGTAGGGCCGCCTGGTGTGGGTAAAACCTCTTTAGGTCAATCTATTGCACGCTCTACCGGCCGTAGGTATATTCGTATGGCGCTTGGCGGTGTACGTGATGAAGCTGAAATTCGTGGCCATCGTCGTACTTACATTGGCTCAATGCCAGGTAAAATGATTCAAAATATGACAAAAGTGGGCGTTAAAAACCCATTGTTTTTACTTGATGAAATCGACAAAATGTCATCAGACATGCGTGGTGATCCCGCATCTGCATTACTTGAGGTGTTAGATCCTGAGCAAAATAGTCATTTTTCCGATCACTACCTAGAAGTTGACTACGATTTGTCGGATGTGATGTTTGTTGCTACATCAAACAGCTTTAACATTCCAGGGCCGTTACTAGATCGAATGGAAGTTATTCGTTTGTCGGGTTACACCGAAGATGAAAAACTAAATATTGCTAAACAGCACTTAATTACCAAGCAAGTTAAGCGTAATGGCTTAAAAGAGCATGAAATTGAGATAGCCGATAGTGCCATTACCGGTATTATTCGTTATTACACGCGTGAAGCGGGTGTACGTAATTTAGAGCGCGAAATATCTAAACTATGTCGTAAAGCGGTTAAAAATATTTTAATCGAAAAAGACACCACAACAGTCACTATCGATGAGCACAACCTAGAGGACTTTTTAGGGGTGCAGCGCTTTGATTACGGTAAAGCAGAAGACGGCGACCGTATTGGCCAAGTTACCGGCCTTGCATGGACTGAAGTGGGCGGCGACTTGCTAACTATTGAATGCGCTGCAGTACCAGGTAAAGGTAAGCTTAGCTATACCGGCTCATTAGGTGATGTAATGCAAGAGTCGATACAAGCAGCCATGACAGTAGTACGAAACCGAGCGGAAGAGTTTCGTATTAACAGTGATTTTTATGAAAAGCGCGATATTCATGTACACGTACCTGAAGGCGCAACGCCTAAAGATGGTCCAAGTGCAGGTGCTGCTATGGTAACTGGTTTAGTGTCGAGCTTAACGGGTAATCCGGTACGTGCCGATGTTGCCATGACAGGCGAAATTACATTGCGTGGTGAAGTACTACCAATTGGTGGCTTAAAAGAGAAATTATTAGCAGCGCATCGCGGCGGTATTAAAACGGTTATTATTCCAAAAATTAACGAACGTGACCTAAAAGAGATCCCAGACAACGTATTGGCTGGCCTCGATATTCACCCAGTTACATGGATTGATGAAGTATTAAAACTTGCTTTAGTGCACCCAGTTGATAGTTTTTCAGTCGAAACGCCGAAAAACCGATAAAAAACGCTAAAAAAGTGCTTTTAGGGGCTTTTCAAATCTAAACGGTATGATAAGTTAAGCACTGGTTTTCAAGCCTAGCCCTTATGGTTACTAGGCTTAAGAAAAATATAATCGTATGAGCATAATAGTTTGCTCTAAATTTTCAAAACAGTGATGTTAGTAAAAAACAATCGCTCTTGATAACAACAATTAAAGAGGATGATATTGTGAATAAATCTCAATTAATCGATCAAATCGCAGCTGATGCTGACATTTCTAAAGCGGCTGCAGGTCGTGCACTAGATTCATTTATCGAATCAGTTACTGGCGCACTTAAAGAAGGCGACTCAGTTGCACTTGTTGGTTTTGGTACTTTTTCAGTTCGTGACCGTGCTGCACGTTCAGGCCGTAACCCACAAACTGGCGAAACAATTCAAATTGCTGCTGCAACTATCCCTGCATTTAAAGCAGGTAAAGCACTAAAAGACGCAGTAAACTAATCACTGTTTTAAACACATTAGTTGTGGCGAGTGTAAAAATACTTAATGACCACAGAAGATGAATTAAGTAACTTTACCGCCAGTTACTTCAAGTGAAAAAGCGTATCTGGTAAGATACGCTTTTTTTACATATGACAAGGTAAAAACCTTGCTCAGAAAAGAGATAAACAAATGCTTGAGAAAATCAGAGAAGGTTCGCAAGGACCTATAGCCAAAGTAATTTTAGGCGCCGTGATTTTATCTTTTGCTTTAGCAGGAATTGGTAGTTACCTAGGTCAAACCACAGAACAACCTGTTGCTGAAGTAAATGGTATTAAAATTAGTCAAACCGAATTTAATCGTGCGTTTCAAAATGAACGAGGCCGATTAGAGCAACAGTTTGGTGAATACTTTACCCAAATTGCAGCCGATCCAAATTACATGGCGCAAATACGCCAAGGTGTAATTGACCGTTTAGTACAACAAGAACTGCAAACTCAACTAGCGGCAGAGTTAGGCCTTCGTGTAAGCGATGAAAGTGTAAGACAAACCATTTTAGAATTACCTTATTTTAAAATTGGTGAAAGCTTTAACAACGACCGTTACTTGCAAGTTATTCGTCAAATGAACTTTCAACCAGACTCATTTCGCGAGTACTTACGTAAAGACATGACACGCAGCCAGCTTGTATCTGCTGTTGCGGGAAGTGATTTTGCGCTAAAAAATGAACTTGAGAGTGCCATTGCTCTACAACAACAAACGCGCAGCATTGACTACCTAGTAGTTAATAAAGAAGCAATGCAAGACAGTGTTGTAGTGAGTGAGCAAGAAATAGCTGATTACTATGAATTAAATAGCGGCCAGTTTTTATCTCCTGAGCGTTTATCGGTTAATTACATAGAGCTAAAAGCGCAAGACATTACAGCTGCTTCAGTAACTGAAGATGACGTAAAAGCCTATTACGAACAAAGTAAAGCGCAATACGTTGAGCCTGAAAAGCGTCGTGTTTCGCATATTTTAATTGATAACAGTGAAGACGATGATGCAGCTAAAGCAAAAGCAGAGTCTTTATTAGCGCAATTAAATCAAGGTGCTGATTTTGCCGAGCTAGCAGAATCATCGTCTGATGATATTGTAAGTGGCGAAATGGGTGGCGATTTAGAGTGGATAGAACGTGATGTAATGGATCCTGTTTTTGAAGACGCAGCATTTGCGCTCGAAAATAAAGGTGACTACTCAGACGTTATAGCATCAGAATTTGGTTACCACATTATTAAACTAACCGACCTACAGGCACAGCAAGTAAAAGCCTACGATGATGTAAAAGCAGATTTACGTGCAGAACTAGAAAAAGCTGAAAAAGTAGATGCATTTTACGAAAAGCAAACAGAAATGGCCGCGCTTGCGTTTGAAATTTCAGACCGCTTAGTTGATGCAGCAGAAGCCGCGGGTGTAGAGATTAAGTCTACTCCACTTGTAGCGCTAAATGAGCTACCAGAGCCGTTAAACAGCCCTGCAGTTATTACAGCATTAACATCAGTTGATTTACTTGAAGATAAAGTAAACTCAGAGCTGATTGAGTTAGGTAATGAGCATGTTATTGTGGTGCGTGTTAATGAACATGAGCCAGCTGCCACTAAAGCACTAAGCGATGTAAGCGAGCAAATTAAAGCCAGCTTAGTTAACGAGAAAACATCAGCGCTTGCTAAAGAAAAAGCCCGTACACTCTTTGCAGAAGTACAAGCAGGCAAGAGCTTAAATGACGTTGCCGCTGAGCAAAACCTAACAGTTCGCCAAGAAGCGCAGTTAACGCGTCAGAGCTATACTGTTTCGCCAGCTATTGTGACGCAAACATTTAAAATGGCTCACCCAACTGATTCAGCAATCGTTGAGCTAGTTAATTTAAATAATGGTGATGCTGCGATTGTTGCGCTTAAATCGGTAACGAACGCTGAAGTTGCAGATGATATTGACCCACAAATTCAGCAAAACATTACCATGGCACAAGCAAACAAAAACTACATGGTGTTTATTGAGTCATTAAAAGCTCAAGCGAAAATTAACTTACCAAATGTAGCGCAAGCCGCAGAGTAAAATTCGTAATAAAATAATTAAAAGGCGCTTTTTAAAGCGCCTTTTTTGTTTGTAAAAAAGCAGCTATTAGGAAAAGTAGTTATGAGTAAGAGCAGTTATTACTAAAAGAAGGTGCCAGATATCAGTAAGTGATTAACCGAATTTGGTATTTAGGTTTGCAGTTGAAATATTTTTAATGCAGACACCCACCTTAATATTTGTAATATCAGTGTAATTAACTATGCTCTTTTTAGTGCAATAATTAAGCAGGGTGTCACATGGCTATCGC
>NZ_JBEONZ010000013.1:0-98194 GCF_040308705.1 Pseudoalteromonas sp. 19-MNA-CIBAN-0066 | reverse complement strand
CGCTTTAGCATTTACTATGATGTGGCTACCAATGTGGGCTGATTGATATATGTACTACAAAGATCAACAGCCCCTAATAAAATCCATTACACATCGAAGAATATTAAAATACTAAAGCTAACTTGCTGATTTTATGAAAACTGTGAGCTTGGTGTTGGTTTAATAATTATAATGCAGTTATATTGAGAAAATGGATAACCTTTTTATCAGTAACTTATATCAGCAGAGAAGAGTAATATCTAAATAAATTTTTGATCTCACTGCCTTTCATAAGTAATTATCTCTTCTATTTTACAATCGAAGTAAGCACATAATGCATCCAAAGTACGCGTAGTTGTTGAGTAATTATTGTTATTAGCCATTTTTGACATAGCGGCTTTATTTACTCCTGCGGCATTTGCAACTTCATCTAACGTAATTTTACGTCCCTCTTTCAATGACTTAGCTGCGATTAATTCCTTTAAGTTATAAACAATCATTTTAATACAACCAATTATTTAAAAAGTTTCTTTACAGGATACTTTACGTATGATTTAATCAGCTTAGTTTCTTGTGAGGATACTTTTATGATTAAAAATGAATTTACTTTGCTTTCTGCTAAAGAACTTTCAAGCTTTATTAAGTTCAGCCCAGATTACATTAACCGTAAGTTGAAAGACAATGTTTTTTTTGAGGGTGAGCATTACATTAGACCTTTTGGATCAAGAAAAATACTTTACCTTTTAGAAAGTGTAATGGAAGAAATGTACAACACCACGTATAAAGCTGAGCGCGAATTTGTCATTCCTCTTGCAAGTGGAGGTGTATGTTATGGCTAGTGTAAGAAGCCGAAACGATAAGTTGTTTTTTGATTTTTATTATCAAAACATACGATGTCGTGAGCAGACCTTACTCAAGGATACAAAAGCTAATCGTATCAAACTTGAGAAAGTTCTAGAAAATATTGAAATTCAAATTATGCTCGATCGTTTTGTTTACCGAGATATGTTTCCGAATAGTAACCGCTGCAAGGCATTTAAACTGTTTGATGACCAGATAGAAGCTATAAAAGCTAATGAAACGAATAAAGCTGATGTTATTTTACAGAATGTACCTAACTTCGAGGCATTTGCTTATGAGTGGCTAGAAGAAAGTAAAATTCATTGGAAAATTAGTCATTTTAAAAATGTGTCTATGATCTTTGAGCGTTATTTAATTCCTGAATTTGGCAAGTTTAATCTTGATGAAATAAGTCGTGCTCATATTATTAAATATCGCGCGGGCATATTAGAGCCTAAGCGTAGTAGTAAAAAACAATTAAGTAATGATTGGATCAATCATGTTATGACACCTCTTAGAGGCATACTTAAAGAAGCGTCATTACGTTATGATTTTCAAACTCCTTTTAACAATATAAAACCACTAAAAGTAGTTAAAACCAAGATAGAACCTTTTTCACTCAAGGAAGTTCAGCAATTTCTTAAGTATGTAAGAAGTGATTTTCGTAATTATTATACCGTTCGCTTTTTTACTGCGATACGAACAGCAGAGATTGATGGCCTCAAGTGGGAATACGTTAACTTTGATCGAAATGAAATTACTATTCATGAAACCTTAGTTGATGGCAATGTTGAGACACCTAAAACAGCCACATCATATAGAAATATCCAGCTGTCTAGAGTTGTTGTTGATGCATTAAAAACACAATTCAAAATAACAGGTAAGAACACTTATGTTTTTTGTAATAAAAAAGGTAACCCTCTTGACCATCGAAATATAACTAAAAGGGTATGGTATCCAACGCTAGAAGAGATCTCTTTAAAAAGGCGACGCCCTTATCAAACGAGGCATACATGCGCAACTTTATGGCTTTCTGCTGGTGAAAATCCTGAATGGATAGCTAAACAAATGGGTCACAGCACGACTAAAATGCTATTTGAAGTTTACAGCCGTTATGTTCCAAACAATACTCGACAAGATGGTAGTGCTTTTGATCGCCTACTTCTAAATGCCAACATTGAAGAAGAGGCTACTTATGAATAACTATATCTATGGTTGGTTAAAGAATTTACATATTAATGGTACTTTGCCAACAGCCAATTGTGAGCTATTGATAAGCAAGCAAATAATTTACGCTATTACATCTGCTGATATTGCTAGAAAATGCCAAATAGTGTCTGGCTTAGCTCAATTTCAGTTAACTCACGATATAATGGGTAATCATGTTGTTTGTGATATAGAGCCTATACTTTCTCAATGTAACGAACAGCAGTACCTTAATTTAACTTCGATGATAAATAATACAAATGAGCATTTAATAGCACGATTTTTTAAGCTGCTTAGCTTTGTCACATGCAGTGAGTTGCAGCCTTTTATTGATTTTATTTTAACTAAACAAAGCATTTTACAAAAATTCATACAAGCACCGGCTAGCCTAAACCACCATCACTCTTATACTCATGGATTGTTTGAGCACAGTATAGAGGTAGCTGAAATTGCATTTAATAATGCTAAACACTTAAATCATTCCAGTATTGAATGCCAAGCTGCATTAGTAGCTGGCTTATTTCACGATATTGGTAAAATATTTGTCATGCTACATCAAGCCAACGATCGCTATATACCAGGACCACACGAAGGTTATAACTTTGCTATCTTAGCTGAACCTTTAGCGAAGCTAGGCAGTCGGAATAGGCAATTGCTTGAGTTATTAAGCAGTTTATTAGCTGCCAAGCCATCTGGCTATAAAGCGAGATATGCAATTGAGCATATTGTGCAACAAGCTGACCGATGCTCTTCTGAATCAGCTTTTATACATGCTAAATTTCAAGAGCTTCCTGATTACTACCATTTTTGTAAAGTTGGCGATAAAGTTCTTAAAAGAATGAGTTAAAGTTTTAAAATACCTAAACTTAATTTGAAGCTTTTAAGGGTCTTCGCCGGCCCTATAACTTATAATAAGCAGCAAATGAAGAAAACTCATTAAGCTATGGTGGCGCCTCGACTTTTTATATGTGCCTTTACTACCCTTTACTGTAATTAATAATCCAACTTCCAAAAAGCCATTGCCATTATGTTTACCTAGAAACCTGCCCTCCTCAATTGAGGCGCTTTCGATGTGACTATCGCTTAATCCAAATGAAGAAACTAATTGCTCCCAGTAAGACCTCGCTTGAGTAACATTTTGATTTTGTAAATCTACTTGATGAAAACGAAATTTGAAGTGGCTCGACTTTAATTTAAATTTTATACATAAATTCAAAAAGTTGTGTATTACTTGCTCTTCAGGACAACGAAGAGCGAAATTTTTCCCTGCAGCAGCATATTTTAATATTTGCAGGGCATCAAATGCTTCACTAAGCGTTACATTTTTCTGACTTAATAAAGTATCAAATTTCTGACATAAATAATAAAATGCTTTTTGTGAAGAAACTCTTTTTAAGTCATCTTTAGTATTATCTAAACTTGGGAAGTTAGGAATTAAGGGAAGCTTTTTACCTTTCCTAGGATATTCTCTGCTTACACTCAGAGCATTATCATGTAATTTTTGAACTTGCTCCACAGGGAGTGAGTAACTCGATGCTGTATCGTGTATTGAGTTTAGTTCTAGCGATTTAAGAGCATTTGCATAATCTAACATTCTTATTTGCCCATCAGCTTCAAACTTTTGTTTAAAACCTTTAAACGATGGTGTGATTAAATCACTAACCTTACCCGCATATTGGATCGAATAGTCTTGCTCTTGTTTTTTACTATAAAATTCAATTCTTTCAATTAAACTTTCACCTAGCATAAACTCCTTAAAATTAGCTCTCCCTATACATTCAGATAAAAAATACTTAGATACTGTATATGTCTGATTCATTTGAGCGCAATGCTGTATGTCCTTTAAGTGTAAATAGCTATTTAGTGTCGACACAGTGACTTTATGACCAAGTAAATGAGACAAAAAAAACATTTTTGAGCGAGTATTGTCTTTAACTTTTAATCTTTTGTTAAAGTGAGTAATAAAACTTTGATCAAATAAGTCATTTTCAAATATAGATAAATACTGCCTTCCCGTTAATACCAAGTTTGAATTTAATCTGTACCAAGTCCAATTAGCAAAGCTATGTCTTAGGTGATGAATTCTTAGAGTATGATCCTTAGTATAATAATGCAGTAATTGCGTTAATAGCTCGTATGCTTTATTTACGCTAACAGAGCAGTTAAATAACAATGAATTTGATGGCTTATTTTCAGTGTTTTTTTGAACGTCATAAAAGCTTCTTAACTTGGCTAAATGCTCTTTTGGCCATAACGCATCAAGAGGTAGTTCTCTTCTAGCTGAAGGTGTTTTTAAACCCCTTATTTTATTTGGTCTGATTGATAGTAGAACCCAATCATATTCATCTTCATTTGGCTTTATAGGTGAAACCTGAATATCACCAAAGTACAGCTTAGCGGCTTCATTACGGCGCAAGCCACTATAAAAACAAAAACACATTAATAAATATGCATATAACTCAACCGGACTGTTATTGAGGCTGTCACTTAAATATTCAAGAATTGCGCTTGCATGACCAGCTGAAACTAAATTAGCATCAACTTTACTTTGGACAGGAGCTATATCAAGATCGTCAATACACAAGTCTTTGACAATTTCAGACTCTATTAAAAACACAGAGAAATAATATAAATACTTTTTACGTTGGGCAGAATTAAAATATTCACTCGTATCATTTAACTTTATTGCCCAATCTGACGCTGATATTACTGCTAGATCAGTTCGAGTAAAAACAGTTAAAAAAGGTTCACTGATACTTTTCACATAATCAATTACTGTGCCTACTTTTAACTTCTTTTTAGTTACCCCTCCCTCTTTCAAAAGATAATAAAGCCAACCACACAAAATATTGAAATAAATACTATTTTTATCATTTTTCAATTCTTGTTCAACAAATTTAATGCACTGTGCCCTTGAAGCTCTTTGGCCATTCAGTTCCCGCACATTTTTATAGGTATACTCTAACTTAGCTATTATTAATTTAGGCTCAATATAATCAAAGCTGTCACTATCAAATGACAATAGCTTATTAAGCTCATTAAATTTCTTAGGTTGTTTTGCTATTTCGTTTGCAACTAATGCCTTATTACTTATTAACCTTAAAAAAGCTGTTTGAGGTAGCTCGGTACAGGTACTAGACCGTAAATACATCTGATAGTCGATAGGGCTAAGGTTGATTATAGTATCTATTTTTCTAAGTGTTCGTAATTTTAAAAGTGACAAGCTTTGCCAGTTTGTACCACTAGCTTCTGTTAAAAACGTTATTATAAATTCACTTAATCTATTTTTATTTACTCGTATTTTCTCAGACGGCTTAATGAAGTTTTTATGATGTAATAATAAAAGGACAACAGCATCACATAGTACGTATCGTCGTTCCTCTTTTTCGCTTTTCCCATACCAAAATACTTGACCACCTAAATACATTAAAGCATCTGGGGCATTTATGATTGTAATAAGCTCGTCAAACTGAACACCTGTTGTCATATATAAAAATAAAACTAACCGACCATAACTAGCTTCTTTTGATAAATTAGCAGTTGGTGTTTGTAGCTCTTTACTTAATATTGACTTAATTTGTAGTGCTATCGGTAGTTTTATTAATTCTACTGGTGATAACATAGGTTTATCGCGCTTTAGTACGACGATTTGAGGGACTTTTGAAGATTCAATACCATGATGCTTTAATCCATAATTTAATATAGCATCAATAAGCATGAGCTGAAGGTGTTTAATCGTTAAGTCTTCTTTTAACCGTGACTTTAAAATGTTCATTTCACTAGAAAGAACATTCTCATCGGATTTTTTAAAATACCTAAGCATTAGCATGCATAGCTTTTTATATTCGTTTAAAAAATCATCATCGCTAAATCTAATTCCAAAATCATTATCTGAGCCGTTTCTATAAGCATTTACAATCTGTTGAAAACATTGATGGAACTTACCTTGCTTCTTCAGTTCATTTAAATAAGATCGGACTTTAGAGTTTGCCACCCTACCCCCTTAAATAACTTATCTAGAATAGGTAATAATTCATTTACAGAATCTATGTAATTTAGTGTCGAATAATCAGCTAAAGGAACCTCACCAGACTGCCAATGGCCCATTTGAAAGTTTATTAGCTCTGAATTGACGTTGTTATAAAGCAAATTACTTTTAAGCCAATGCCTTCCTGCATTTGCAGGTATTTTATGTTCCTTAGGTAACCTGAGAACTAACTCTGTAGGAGAAATACCTTTAGTAACAATTCCTGCTCTTTGTCTTTGAAATATGAATAAAGGTCCATGATTTATACGTGAATTTCTAATTAGCTTAAACCACTGACAAGATTCTTTGTAATCGAGATTTAAGCTTTTAGAGGCGGCATTTAAAAAGTCATCTATTGACTGGCATAACTTGGGCTTTAATACTCTTATTAACCCTCTCAAACAACTAAGGTGCTCTTGATAAGCTGTGATTTGCGCATTTAAAATAGACGGTAAACAAACTAATCTAGAATGCGTAAAATCACTATCATCTTTATCACTTATCCCCATGAGGTTTAGCGTTGGAAAATACAGAGAAAAAGTTGGTAACGGGTTCCAAACAGCCCGATAACCAGTTCCAAACATTAACATCCATGCCGTATAGACTGTAAACGCGTTATGGTATTTTAAGATTGCATCAAGTTGTTTTAAAGAGTTTAACTTAGTGTTTTTAACTTCTAATGCCAAAGCTGCTATGAGGCTCTTAACTGTCATATTCTTTGGTGTAAATTTAGAACCAAGCATACGATTACGCTTATCAAAACACACTAATTCAAAAAGTTTTATAGGGAATTTTTCTTTACAATAATCATAGTAATCAGACTCAACTTCTTGCCAAAACTCAAATAGCCTTTCACACCGCGTAACATCATCAATATTGCTATAGCTTCTAGATACTCGAGTAGAATACATTTTTACATCGTAACTAAAGTCTATATAAATAGGGTCTATCACACCTGTTGCATTAATATAATTCCCAATAAAATTACTAATGCTATTGATACTTAGTCTTCCGCTATAAGCTCTATCTGATACCTTTTTTAATTTTTTGGCTAAACTGCTTTCAAGTGCTGCAAAATTGTCTACGTTAATAAGTAAACCTTCTTTTCTGCCCTTTAAATATTTAATTATTAAATCTGTAAAAAATGTAGGACAGGCTGTAAATACACCATTTGCTGTTTTAATAAGACCAACTTTTTTAATCGTTGGTTTAGCAGTTTGAGTTATAGGAAAATACCACCAACCACGGTCATTTTCATCTAGAAACAAACCTCGTGTTTTGTCATCTATTTTATTAAATATCTGTAAATCTTTTATCTCATGCAACGTCTTACCCAACAAAAACATCAGCCATCCCAATATCGCTAGCTCAATATTTTTATCGGAATGGCCATACTTATTTAGTGTATCAAATAATAAACCCAGTTCTGGCGCCTTTAATAATCGCGTATCTTGGTAAGCAATATTATGAGCTCTGTGCACATTACGAGTTATATCTATCTGTTTTTTCTTCTTAGAGGCAGGACTAAAAATCATTTCAATACTTTGATGCTCGGTTTTATCTCGTACAGTATTACCTTCATTGTTATCAATTACAAAAGGCATCTGAACCTCTGAATCTTCAGGATTAAACCCCTCTGTATCTAATGAATGGTTTAAAAATGGTATTAAAACTGACAAATTATCAACAGTACCGATAACAGGTAAAGTATTGGGTTTTTTATACCATTTAGCGATGGAGCCTCTGTAACGGCCTCCGGTTTTATAAAGCCGAGCTGGTTGCCAGTCATTCTTATAAAAATGAATTAAAGTATTTAAATAACCTCTCTTTCTGGCATCATTACTATATATATCATTATTAATTGACTCTAACTTACTCGCGATTGACGAAGCTGAATCAAGGTAGTTCGTTAATATTTTATCTCTATCCAGTTCGGAGGCTATATTGTACTTTGTCATTAATAAGCGAAACGTTCTACAAACCTCTACTTCCCTTGTTGACGAGCTTGTAGCTAATTCAGGATCGATGAGTGTATGTATTGTTTTAAAATAATTACCAATAAAATTAGCAAGAAGATTTAATGATTTTGAATCTTGCTTATACTCATATGATTTAATAAGTAATACATAAAATGGTATCTCATTGCACCATCCATTTTTATATGTACAGCGTTTAAAACTCTCTCTTGAGCTTGCATCTAGCTCAACTCCATACTCATTAAAGGCGTAATAAATATACTCAGGAAGACATAGCTCACTTTTAGTAAACTCCCATAGCTTTCGTGATGCATCATTCATCCTTTGTAATAATAAAAAAACTTGTGATAAACCACTCAAATCTTCAGGAGCACTTATGCGAGAAGTAAAATCATCAAAGTCAGATTTTATATCCTCGATACTGATTTCCAAGTTTACCCCTTTGCAATACAACTCAATCTGCTCAAGAAGCTTAACTTTTAGCATACCCGTCATAATTTAATCACCTTTGTACTAATTTTAAGCCATTTACATAATTCTGTTTTTGTTTTAATAGCTGGAAATAAGGTACGCCATTCTGTTGAATCAATTACTGGTTGTTCACCTTTGAATAAGCCAATAAGTAACTCTGAGATTAAAGGGCCGGATGCATTAAAGTACTGCTTAAAAAGTAGCCGAACAATATCATTAAGAAAAATTAAACGTCTAAGATCGGGTGTCGGACGATTAGGAAGGATCAAACATGGGACAAGTTGATTTGACTGATCTTGAAGTCGACAAACTTTATGAAATGTAAATAAGCCAGAGACTACTTTTAACTTTTCATTATCAGTTTTATATCCAATTATCGGGGCTTGATAAGCATCAAGTTTCCAAGTAGTAATTGTATCAAAGCTGTCGTTTGAACTTGGTTTTAAAAACGAAAATAAATTTATATTACTGATTAAATTATCTATGGTTTTTTCAAGGGTAATATTTTCTGCGACAATATACTCAAATGTAGACCTGTCTAATAATTCATCGATCTTTTTTAATTTGCCTTCAACATTCTCATCAATCATATTCAGCACCAGAACAATAAGTAGTCATTTTTGACATTTTCATAATGTGCCTAAGTAGTGCCCAGATCAAGCTTTAAATGTTCGTAAAACACTCAAAAACAGATTTTAATATTAACTAAATTTTATCTAAGCTATTGTAATAATATGCAATTCATTATATTTACTGGAGATTATTATTTATAGAAGTAATTAAACTAACGTCTTGACATGGTAGGGGTCGGTGGTTCGAATCCACTCAGTCGTACCACTTCAAAAAACAAAGAAAAAGCCAAAAACGCTCAAGGCAACACGTGTAAACGAAATTTATACATGGGATATCACCTATCTGCCAACAGCTGTTAAAGGCCAGTTTTTATACTTATATTTAGTGATGGATATTTATAGTCGAAGAATAGTTGGTTGGCAGATTCATGAGACACAACCAAGCACACTGGCGGCGGATTTAATGATAGATATTTGCAGTCGAGAGCAGGTAAAGCCAGCGCAAGTCACATTGCACTCGGATAATGGCAGTCCAATGAAAGGGGCAACGTTATTGGCAACATTGCAGGAGTTAGGTATTCTTCCTTCATTTAGCCGACCGTCTGTGAGCAATGATAACCCTTATACGGGATCGTTATTTAAGACGTTAAAGTATCGCTCGGAATACCCTGAGAAAGCCTTTGAAGATATCGCGAGCGCAAGAAAATGGGTTAACAAGTTTGTAGATTGGTACAACGATGAGCACTTGCACAGCGGTATTAAATTTGTCACGCAAAACCAGCGTCATTTAGGATTAGATAAAGCGATACTAACGAAACGTCATCGGGTAAATGAAATGGCGAAATTAAAGAACCCAAGTCGTTGGTCAGGAAAGTCTAGAGATTGGACAATGATCAATGAAGTAAATTTAAATCCAGAGAAAAAATAAGCAATACGGGCGGCATAAAATTTAACTTGCTGCGACAACTAACTTGAAAAACACCGCCTATTAAGAAATAAAAGAGCCGCTCACCTTAAGTGAACGGCATTACCTGAATGTTACTTTCTTTTTAATAGCAAGACAATTTTTAAAAACCTTCTCGCTGTTAAGCTTTAAATCATAGTTACAGTAGGCTATAGGCTAAGACTTTTCTGAGCGTTGCAGTTCATTACAAATTTCAACATTAAGATCAACAAAAGCATCCCAGGAAATCACAGAAGATAGACGTGTTTCATAATAATCCTCTACGCGACAAACAAGTGGGCGTTTGTTATAAATAGTACAAAGGTGTGTTTGCTCATCAAAATAACGACAAACCCCATCGCTGCGATCAAGAAAAGTTGTTTCCACGCTCTCATTCACTCTACGACAACAAAGCCCACAAGCATTACAAGGAAACGGCTTAGATAAAGTCACCATTACTATATAGTTGCAAGCAAAGTCTGAGCTCTCATTAAAGCAATACTGTTAGCTTTTTCCTTTTCATTTTCATTAGTTAGCGCTGACTCTACCTTTTCCAACATTTGTTGAAGAATAGGCTCAAGCTCTTGGCGTAAAATCTGATTCATTGCACTTTCAAATTGCTCACCAAGCTCTTTAGCTGTATCGTTAACCTGCTGCTCGAATCGTTCACGTTCTTGTTGAATTTTTGCTGCTTGTTCTTGAGCTTGTTTATCAGAGGCATCTTCAGAAAATAAATCGTAAATAGAAGACAAAACAGTAACGGCTGTACCTGCGTATGGGATCCATTTGCCGATAGCTTGCCCAGCCCATTTTTCCATGGTTTTTGGTCCTATCCCTTTCATCAGTGAAGGTGCCCAATCTTTAACCAGCTTTAACCCACTAACAATATGCTCTGGCGTCGCCATTTTTACAACATAGCCCATCGAGTTAGCCAACATTTCTTTATCGACCCCTCCTTGACTAGCAGAATCTTTTGGCTCTGAATACAAGAAATGTGGGACATCGTTAATAATCGGTCCTTCATGTTGGGCATCTAATATCGCCGAGATTTTTTCAACATCATCGTTGTATTGACTCATCAAGTACTGTAATTCCTTATCCATAACAGTAACGACGGCTTTTCCTGATACTTCATAGACTTCTTCAAGAACTTCAAGACTGTTTTCGGGATTTTGAAACATAGCAGATTTACTTTTATTCGTAATATACTTTCTATTCCTAGCAATTTCTTGAATAATATTATCTCGGCATTGGTTTTGGTTAGCGATCAACCTACGACACAATTCTTTATAATGATTGACTAGCTCATTACTACCAGAATTTGTTAATTGCTGAATAAACTGACTTAAAAATACTTGCAAGGAATGAGACAAGCGACTGTTTACATCTTCTGATTTAATGCTAGAAAAGAATAGCTTGAGTGAATTCTCGAGTTCGATAATACCACTATACTCAATCAAACCCTGCTGCATAGCTAATTTCCCTTTTAAAGCACGAGCGGCATTAATACGTAATATAGGGATTTCAGCTAAAACCTCACTAAGTCCCTGAGAAGTTGCAAGAGATTGAAGCCGCATACGAGTATCATTTTTTAAACGAATAAAATCGTCTTGAGAAAGGGGATTTTTTTCATTGAATACGAGAAATACTTTTTTCCGATCATAAATTAAGCTCATAAGCTTACTAAGGGTTTTTTCTTCCTCTGCAGCACCAGATGGGTTAACAACAAATATGACTGCGTCAGCAAGCATCATTTGCTTTTTAGTTACTTGCTCATGCTCTGACGGGGCATCAACACCCGGAGTGTCTAATATGCTAAAGTCATCCCACTCATATGCACTCACTTTTGCGGTTAAGGGTATATCTCCTGTAGGGGCAACCTCTGAACCCATCAATGCATTAATCAAAGTACTTTTACCAGCATTATAAATACCATAGACCATGGCACTTAGTTTAGGTGAAGCTTTTTTATTTTCAAACATTATTTCAACATCCTGAAATACTTTCTGCATATCAGGATATTCGTCAACCAATTTTTTCGTTTCAGCGTAACCTCTGTAAAGCTCTGAGCCTGTTTGCATCTTATATACCTCTTCTATTATTTTGTAACGATAATGCTTTCAAGTTTTTTACCCCTTCATTAACCCTACTCAGCTCATTTGTAATCTGTCTGGTTACATTTTTCATATCAGCCAGTACATCTTTAAGCATTTTTTCTGATTCATCTTTAATCACCGTTTCTATAACTCTCAAATACTCATCGCGTACCTGTTTTTTAAGTGATTCTAAGTTATCGCCAACATTTATCTCTATATCTTTTGTTTTTAATTTTGCATCATCACCAATTGCACTACCAGCCAAACCACCGACGCCTCCTCCCAACGATGACCCTAAAACAGCACCTGGAGGACCACCAATGAAAAAACCAACAACTCCTCCCACTACAGTTCCGCTTAGCCCTCCCCACCCACTATTACGATTTTTAGTACCTGGCACGTGCCCTATAGAAATTTTCTCAGTGACTTTCTCTATTGAGAAACCTGGTAATTCAAGTGATGCGGTATACCAAGTCTTATCTGCAGCTTGTTTTAAATTATTGGATATATCCACTAGTCCACTCTCTAAAGCAGTGCCAATTATTTGTTGAAGTTTATCATTCCAACCACGCCTGGCTTCCCTCAACTCTTGGTTCATTTTTTCATCATCATCACGATGATTTGCTAGCAAGTCAAAAGTGCTGCTAATTAAGGCGGACATCTCTTGCTGAGCTTCTCGAGCATGTCTACTCATAATCATTGGAACAGAGCGTTCTAATTTGCTAATTTCTGCATTTAAATCTTCTGTTAATTTTTTATAAGGGTGTAATTCTTTTTGACACTTACTCAAAAACTTATTGAAATTCGTCATTGGAACAGCGCGTTTTATCTGTAAACCTTGGTTTTGTGATATACTACGTAGACGGCTAAATAGTTGAGTAATACCACTACTCTCCATTTCATTAAGTTCGTCTGAGTGTTCTTGAGCATACCGAGCAGAAACTGAAAGAATATCTCTACTATTAACAACCTTTAATTCATTTTTAATATATTCTCGCTGCTTCTGTTGGTTTCCATCTGTCTTCATTTTAACTTTGACAACTAAATCATTTAGCTCATCATCCCAAAATTCATCATTAAAATCACTTCCGGTAATTAGAATAAGTATTTCTTTTCCCTTATTTGTTAGCTCCTTAATTTCCTCTATATCACTCGCACGACCTGGAGCATCTGAGCTCATGGTGTAGAGGATTAAATCTGCATGATCTACATATTCTTGCGCCAATTGACCGTTAATATCATTAACAGAATGCAAACCGGGTGAATCCACCCAAGTTAAACCAGGTAAGCGAAAACCTTGAATAGAACTCGTCGCTTCTGTCGCTCCCACCCTAAACTCACGATTGAGCTTAGCCTCATCATGAGTATCACCATTTGCAACGTTGGTATTTACCTCTGTGAAATACTCAGGCTGGTAAAATGTTGATTCAGGAGTTTTCAATATTGTCGAAGGATCTGTATTCCCCCAAGCCATATAATTACCTAAAGAGCTCTTCCCTGATTTGACCTTCCCAAAAACAAATACCAATAAAGAGTCTTGAAAATTCTGACGAAAATTAAGCCCTTTATCATATGAAGTTAAATTATCTTGCCACGCTTTATCTGTAGCGGTGATAGCAGATAATATGCTATCCATTTGATTACTTAGAGGATTCTCATCTGGTAGAGATTTCTTTGCTTGCCTGATGCATGATGCCATTCTCACCGAAAAGTCTTTTTGAATTTTCTGAAACTGTTTATCCAACTTTTTAGCATCATCCAAAGACTCCTTAAAAGACTCTTGTAATACTAAGAATGAGCTCAATAGATTTTCACGTAAAATTACATCTGACATTTTGTATTTACCCTATTTACCTATTTTTAGAAGTGGTTAGCATTTTGCGTAACTCTTTTAATTTAGCTAGCTTAAGATCAATCTCTTTTAACCTGACAGGAACCCGCATTAACTTTTTTTCTGGTTCTAGTTCCACATCATATAAAAGCTCGAATCTAACCAAATGATCCTGCGTTTCTTTAGATAAAAACTGAAGTTCACAAACCTCAACATAGCTCGGAATATCCGGATTATATTGTTCCTCATCCTTATCCAAAGTCGCTTTAAATGGTTTATCACAAAGCAAGGTTACTTTTATTTGCCCATCTAAACTTTCTTGTAGGTCGATAAACCTTTGCATTCCTTCTTGAGCAAATTCCTCTTTCATACTTTCCAATTTTTCTTTGTGCGCACGCGCCTTTCGCTCTTGCTCAGCACGCTCTCTACGACGACGCTCTTCGTCACCATCTCCACCATTCCCAGAACTACTACTATCGTCACTAAACGCAGAAACAGCTGCAGCTCCAAGTGCAATAACTCCAGCTCCAATCAACCAAGGTAATGCCATATTCTATTCTCCACGTATTGTTTCATTAAGGTATTCAGCTCTTTTCATTGTCATGCTCAAATCTAACGAGAGCATGGCTGCATCAAAGCTGATAAAGTCTTGATGAAGATTATCTTCTAATTGCTGTTTTTCATCATTGAGTGCGCCTTCGGCGACCGAGATATTTGTTAACAAAGTATTCTGTATCTGTCGCACTTTTTCTTCACGAAGAACGCTAATATCAATCCCCAAAGTTTCAATGTGCTGCTTCAACTTTTCTAAATGACTAGCTTTAACCAACCCTTCTTTATGTTGTTGAATACCTTTGTGAAACCGAGTCCCAGAAATGAGGAAACTAGCAGGGGTAAACCCCAAGTATTGATTACATTGCTCAAGCACTTTTTGTTCAATCTGTTCAATTTTATCTAAGCTTTCTACATCAGTTTTACTAATCACGAGAACAATATTCTCCTGGGCATAGAAACCAAATGATTCTTTTAAGTTTTTGAGAAAATCAAGTTCAATTTTTTCCAGTTCACCCCGGGGTTGATGCACAAATAACACAACATCTGCTTTAGCAGCACCATCCATCGCAACCTGATCATCAGCATCATTAGCATCCAAACCGGGTGTATCAAGGAAAATATAAGCCTCTCCTTCAAACTGCCTTATTTTAGCGGTCTCTCGAATATCATTAGTAGGAAAATACTCTGCGCTATAGTGCTGGGTAAGCATGTTGAGTAAATAGCTTTTACCTGCATTCATCATCCCCCAAACAGCGATCACAGGTTTATCTTTGCCCTCCTTTTTCGCCAATGTATCTTTTACCTGTTTCTGCAACACATTCAGATCTACTGAGTGTCTTGAATTCTTGGTCGTCATAAGCTTTCCTTGTAGGTTTATTGATGAAAGCACCTGCTTGTGCTTTAAAAGTACAGGTGTTCTAATTAAAATCGTAAGCGAAGATTATTCATTATTAAAAAAAATACTAATCGCTTATTTTTATCTATGGCAGCTACACCATTAACTAAAGCAGTAATTTTTTTGGTTGTTTTGTCTAAGCTATAATCCTTTTTTCAAATGAAGCATCAACACCTATTTGTTGAGCATCTTTGCTAGATAGCGTCCACTGCGTAATTCTTTTTGTATCCATTATTCTTCCTATATTTTACGATAAGGTAATATTTTCGGCTTGAAATTAATATGTCCGCAATAAATTAATTTTTGCGTTTTTAAAACGTTTTTATATTTAGAATTAGGTACGACAAGCGTTGTTCAGCTCAATATAATTTGAGCTAACGCTTTGTTTAGTTGGCTTTAACTTGAGTATGTAAAAATGCTTATTCGCAGTAACAAGAGTGGTGTTTTTTGCTAATCTTGGAATAGCCATTTTATTAAGAGGCTTAGTTTTAAAAGCTTTTAAAACATAATTTATAAATAGTTTATCTGCTACAGATAAAACCTTTTTGAAACTTTCTAATATGCTAGCCATTATCATCCTTAAATAGTGCACAAATTCAGCTAAATGCATGTCCTTTGAGTGTAAAGGTTACAAGCCGTTATCTATCTAAAATTAATAATTTAGGATTAATTAATCTCAAGAACATAAGCCCATGAACCTAAGCTTAATAGTACATTCTAAATTATATATTTCAAGCCAATTATATAAAAAGCACTTATTTTTTAGATGATTAGCATAGTTTACAAAATATAACCAATTTCTTATTTCGTAAACTATGATAGCAAAGCGAATGATAGGATTAGTTTTCACAAGCTTGTAAAAACTTAATTGAGTTGATTTTAGTCTTTTTTGTAATCACTGAAATTGATGGTATTACTCTTACCAACAGTAACATTTGTTGAGCTAATTTCTGATTGCACTCGCGTGCAGAGGGATAGGCAATAACTCAATAATCGCTACACTTAGCTGAAGATATATAAACAGTCGAAACATCCACCTAACTCTGTTGGACAGGAAAGCCCCTCGAGTTTTTGTTCTATGCTCTTTCTTAAATAACTAGGTATAATGATTAAATCCATTTTTTCCAATATGCTTTTCCTATAATTAAGAGTTAACTCATTCCCCTTATAATCACAAACTACTTCATCGGTAAATGCCTGTAATAGCTTTTCAGTTGAAGCTGTAGAATAACCATCTTCTCTAGCAAACAAGTCCGTAAAAGCATATGGACCGTGTAGTATTGATTCTTCTTTTCCTATCATATGAATACTCTGTGACTCGATTTGAATCTGAAGCTCAGGGTACTTATAGATCATCAAATGATAAATGCTATAGTGAACATGATATTCATTTGAAAAGCTTTTACTATTTAAATGGTATTTTTTAAAGTCGGGGTAATTTCGATAGTCGTAGCGTTCTTTTTTCCACTCCCAATATTTATAGATTTCTTTCAAATAAACTTCTAAAAAGCTAGAGCCTTTCTCAGCAAACAGTGCTCCTAGTTCAATACCGTCTATAGCGTTCCTGAATGCTGGAGTTCCATTTACCTTATTGGTGAATGTTACGTTACTATAACCTGCAAAAGTGGCGTTTTTATTACCTATAAACCTTTTGTACAATGAAACCTCATCTATAGAGTTACGAAGTAATATTGTACTTATATCAAAATAGGCCCCCCCATATTTCAAAAGTAAGCTTAGCCTTATAACATCTCCAATTAAAGCTTCGTTACCTGAAGTCTCAATTCTTTTTTGAGGTATTGAGTCGATGCATTGGTGCAAGTCAATCCAATTTCCGATGAAGTTTTCTTCTGAGCTATTTCGGGAGAGTAATATTACTTTCCAACCACTCCCATTTAATCTATGTCTGATGTTTTTTAAATTTGCTTTGAGTAAAGTTGGTAAACTCAGTTCTCCTGAATGCCAATATAAAAAAACATATTTTTTAAACTGCAAACGAAAACCATCCTTTTTCTACGACGTACTCATCCAAAATTTTCATAGCACTTCTATATTTATTTTCATTTAAGTAACCGTTAGACATTGCGTAAACAAATAGTTTTTTAACGCTATCTTCTGGTATTTTTAATAAAAAACTCTTCAAGTCATTGGTGTTTTCAGCTTTTAGTAAAATAGCAAAAGACTTCATGACTGGTAAAAATTTAGAGTGAGAAAAAGCATAGAGAGCAGAGTCATCAAGCTTACCTGAAATGACACTATTATTAAGCTTACTTTCAACTGCGGGGTCAGTATTAGCAACTAAAGGATCAATAAGTACAGAGTAAATAGACTGAAACGAAATTGCTCCCTTGTTCATACAATCCAAATACACTTTATCGGCAGTAGCACCTGTAATTAAGACATCATCACCAAAAATTACGTTTATTTTTCTACCATTATAAAAGTTTTCACTAGGTAAAATATGATCCTGAATTTTAGAAACCTCTTCCCTCTCAACTAAACTCAAACTGGCGTAATTTTCACACGGTGGGTCTATTCTTGGAATCTTAACATTTGCAATAGTTGGATATGAATTCCTGCTTAAGTAAATATTGATATTTTTAAGTGCAAGTTCAAATGTTAAATTCGATGTAGAATCTATGTTCCTAGAACCGGGCACAAAAAGTACAACATACTCTTTATTTTCCTTCGCTTTTAAGAATAACTTTTTCCAATGCCCACTTTCTTTCATCAACTCTCGAATAAATAAGTTGGATAGCTGTTCTGCGAAAAACTGAATTTCTATATAACTTCCATGTTTAGCTAAGCTATATTTATTAGCTATACTTTTAAGGCAATCTCCTTTATACGAAACGAAATCACCATGATTATTTTGAGACATGTCAAAGTTACAAATAACTTTAGAAAGTGATTTAAGCTGTTCTATATTTAAGATTTCATTTGATAGAAGAAATCTTTCTAACTTTTTTAGTTGCAAGTTTAAACTTGGAATCTCAGAATGTTGTTTGATATTCCTATATAACTTAAGTAATCCAGATTCTTTCTTGCACTCTTCCTGTGTCATATCGAGAGCATTAGAAATAGCATTTATAAAACCTGCATTTTCTGGTTCTAATCCACTAATTGCTTTTATAAGGCGAAATTCTTTAGAGCTATTTTCGAATGGGAACATCATACTCACAAAGCTCCTTTATATTTACTTCATTTTTTTTGCCTCTCTCATAATAACAAAGAGAATTAACCCCTATATTTCGAAGCTCTTTAACCGCATTCTTTATTCCTCGACCTACATGCTCTGGTTTGTGAGCATCTGAGCCTATTGTGAAGTCCATACCTAAATCAGCTAACATTTTTATGACATTAAAATTTGGAAAGGCAACTCTGTTCTTAATAGGTTCACCCGTTTTATGGCAAATCATTGATTTAAACATACCGGAGCAATTAACTTCATATGATAGGTTTGCCGCCTTAATTTTTGGAATTAATTTCTTTAAACTACTCCAAAAATATCGTTCACTTACCCCTCCCCTTAAAATCGAGTCTACGTGACCCAAAGAATTAAAGAGGTTACTGTGTATAAGGTCTTCAAGACCCTCAAAATAAAGCTCACAATATTCTTCCGTATTTAACTTATTAATATCCCAATTGTTAACGCGCCCGTTTACAGTTTCAATATAATGTATAGATCCGATAGCAAAATCCAAATCTAAGTTCCTCATTAATTTCTCAACATAATTTGAGTGCCCAACTGAATAATCAAACTCCATACCGTATAAAATTTTTATATGTCCTTTGTATGCTTGTTGAGCCAATAGGACATCTTTTGCATATGAATCTAGTTCTGACTCAAGCAGCCGGTTATTTGTATCAATCAAAAATGGGGCATGGTCTGTTATTGTTAAGATTTTAATACCATTCGATATTGCTGCTTCAACTAGCTCAGTGACTGAGCCTGTCGCATGTTTTGAATATTTTGTATGTGTATGAGAGTCTATCAACCTACAACTCCCTCTATTATTTTCCTCCTGTCATTATTTAATTCTTTTATTATCCAATAAGGGTTATTTACCTTTTCAATTAATAACTTAGTGTTCTTATCTTTGCAAAGCTCATCCAAAATGAGCTTAAAAGGTATCGAGTATAATTTTTTTATGAGATTTTCAGTGTTAAATTTTTCTTTTAGAATGCTAACAGATATAGTTTCGTCGTGTATATTACCCAACTTAAAGCATTCAATCCCATATAAAAACACGTCTCCATTAGGTTTTATTGTAATATCTAACCCGTTAGAACTTGGGTATTTATTCATACTTCCAAGGGTAAATGGCTTAAAATAACGCTTTTCCAATTCATCTATATATTCATATATATCAATATAGTTTTTATCCAATAAGAAAGTTGGTTTAACGAGGTTTTTATAATCAACCTTAAACTCAAAACCATCCACAATAAGAGTGTCTTCTAATTTTCCTTCGCTAACGACCTTACTCTCAAACCCAAACAATTGTGACTGTTCTTTTAAAAACCCTCTTGTAAACTCTTTATCAATATCAATTGATCTAAATGATAGAGACATAAATTCACTATTAAATTTAATAAAATGCTGAATACTAAAGCCGTGCGGTCTGTTAGGAATCTTATCCACATGATAAGAATCTGAACTCAACCGGATATTGCAGCTATCTCCATTTGATTGGATAATATCAGAAATTTCATTGTATATTTTTAATAGTCTTTCATGATTTACGAAACCACTTGTAATAAATTCAAAAGCAACACCACCGCTCGAAAGTTTTAGTATCTCTTTAAATACTTTCAAGTTATAAATAGGTTCCCCTTCTCCACTTATGGAAACTCTTTTGACCTCTTTATCATTTATCAACGCACTAAGGTTTTCTCTTGCAACCTCAGTTAGTATCATATTTTCCCTAGAGTGTTTATCTGTATACATACAAAATGAACACCCAATATCACATACCTGAGTGATATCAATATATAAAAGGTGGTTATCTAATTTCATGTACTACTTTTCCTTAACTTATAATATCTCTTTAACTGATTCCAAAACGTCAACAACTGAAAAGTCGTCAAAATAGTTATCTATATTTCGGGAACCAAAAATGACTTTTGAATTCGGTCTGCTAGGGGGCACCCAGGGGTTACCTCTGTGTGGCAGTTGAGGATAAATGCTAACGATATTTTTATTAAGCCCTTCAGCTATATGCACAATAGCTGTATCAACAGATATGATTAAGCTAGCACCAGATATATACTCAATTGCATCATATATTGTAACAATATCTTCGGCACAAATTACTTCTCTTCGATTCACTTCTTTTATTATTTTATCTGCAATAACCTTTGTTGATGGCGAGTAAATAACAACAATTTTCTTAGCAGGAAAAGCATCGCTAATTTTATTTAATAGCTCTACAGACTTTGTGAAACTGAATGTTCGATATTTTTTACTGCCAAAAGGGTTAAAAATAATAGTGTCTTTTGATATTTTTTTGTTGTTTTTTGTTTGTGGGATAAAGTAACTCTCAACTACATATTCAGTAAGTAGACTGGAGATATATTGATACTTATCGTTAAAGTTCATTCCCCTAGTTAATTGACCGAGCTTAAAGTTAACAAGCTTTTGCTTATCGTCTAAAGCGAAAACATTCTGAGGCTTCAAAAGCAGAGCCATCATTAAGTCATAAAATCGGAAATACCCAATTGGGTGGACTACAGTGTCAATTTTAGGTAAAAACCCTTTCAACTTGTAAATATCTCTTAACGACAGCTTCTTTTCTATGGTAAAAACTTGTTCATCATTTAGCTTCAAATGTTCAATATAATAATTCGATAAGGCTTTTGTTGTTACAACATACAAGTTCTTAGTGGGATCATTTTGTAAAGATTGGGCTAATAAAGAAGAAACTATAGAATCTCCAACCTTTCCATCCCACCTCACTAATAGTATATTTTTTGAATCGACTTTATTTGTATTACCAACTCCATTGTCGATAATAACATTGAAAATAAACCTTAATAATTTGATCAAATCCCTTTAACCTCACAAGTTCAATTTTTTAATTCATTAATGTGTATAAATACTCTGTCCGTGGTCAATAAAATTTGGCCACAGTTTTATACCCCTTGTATCTAACCCCAGGTTCATTTCGCGCTAAAGCGGCATCATAATGATGCGGTCTAACGTCGTTGTAATATCCGTTGATATAATCACTAACGCTATGCTCTTCAGAATTGAATCCGCACTTCTTTTTAGTTAACACATCTCTAAAGGTATGTGATGCACCTAAACAATTATTATTTTTACGATGAAAGCCACGGTAGGTATTTGAGCCTAAGCTTTTTAATACCAATTTCTCGTAGCTGAGTAATGGCGTGGGTGTTAAAAATACCGTATCGCCCACTTCGTTCATGCGTTTTATTTACGCCTGCATTTTTATTTATCCTTACGCGTGAAGTAAGCAGCTTGTTTTGTAAGCTGGCTTTTGATTATGTTGTTATTTAATTCACGCTCTGTCATATAACGTCCTTGTTCTTATTTTTATAAATAGCGTTATAGTTCGCCAGCAAAGGCTTTTTGGCTTAATGAGTTAAATTCTTGCTCACTCAATCCATCACTTGCTTTAACCTTATTTGAAAGAGCCCTTACAGAGAGATATACTTCTTTGAACTTTTCCTGAGTATTTATGTCGGGTAAAGGTACTTGTACATCTTTGATTTTCGCTAATGTGAGTCTTGTAATAGCTGCACCTGCCATATTCGCAGTTAAAACTAATTTTGTTCTTGGATGATTCAAAAACATGCATAAAAACTCTGAGTTAACTAATTCAAAATTTGGCTTTAAGAGAGCCAAACTTGAAAGCATACTGAACTCAAAGTCATATTCATTTATTGCAGCAAGGCCGGTCGTTGCGCCATCTTTAATGTAGAGAACATCATCTTTTTCAGGATTGCACCTAGAGAATATTTTTTTATGTTCTTCTTCCGACACGTACCAAGGTTTAGCATGAAATTCTAACCCTGTTTTCTTCAAATGTTTTGCTGTTACGTAAGGCACGCCTTTTTCAACTATAGGCGGTGAATGATGAGTGCCATCTGTAATCTTTCTACACAAAAAGGCGAGAGGCTTCAATTCCCATCCCTTTGGATTAGTGACGGGGTCGCCGAACATATCTAGGAATACGCTGCGTAGGAAGTCGTCGGCGAGTTTAATGGCTTGTTGGCGTTTGCGGCGGATGGCATCGGCTTTATCTAAAATCGCGGCAATGCGCTTTTGCTCGTCTAATGGTGGTACTTCAACATCCAGTTTAGCTAGATTTCCTCTCGAAATCCTTTGCCGAGTAGTACCAGTCACATATTGTAAGACTTGATTATTAAAATGTTTAGAGTTAATTAAATGCATTAACCAACGAGTATCTATTTGATCAGAAGCAGGTCTTATAATACAAATATCTACAACAGTTACACATTTCTGTTGAACTTGAGGGAAAATACAAGCTCTACCAATTGGATCTGGCATTCTAGCAACAAGGATGTCACCTTCAACAAGATAAGTGCAGTTTAGATCATTTGCACGCTCTTCAGTCATGAAACGATTAGATTTATCTATGAATTTCCCCACACCGATATCTGCTAATTGAATTAATCGAACTGAACCATCTGGGTTTTGATCTTTGCTTTCAATCCAGTTTCCATCAGAAAACACGCCTTCTTTTGAAATCAAATCTTTAAACTTTTTCAATTTGATCTTCACAGCATTTTCTCCAACGCTTTTAGGTCGTCAAGAATTTCATTTTCCAAGCTCACTAATTTACCTAAAATTTCTTTTGGCGGTTCGTAGCTTTCTTCCTCGTATACCACTTCTTTGTAGCGGTTGATTGATAGGTCGTATTTATTGCTGGCTATGTCGTCTTTACTTACCCAAAAGGCTTTCTGGGTTTTATCGTTAGCATCACTTGTCGCCGCTGTTTTATCGCGTGCTTTAAATTCGCTGATTAAGCTTGGTAAATCGTTAGCTTTTATTGGGGTGCGTTTGTCGTCGAGGCTAAAGCCATCGGCTTGCACGTCGTAAAACCAGACGTGATCAGTGCTGCCGCCTTTGGTAAATATAAGTATGGCGGTTGAAACACCGGCGTAGGGTTTAAACACGCCACTTGGCAGTGAAATTACCGCTTCTAGCTGGTTATTGTCTACCAATAATTGGCGCAGTTGAACGTGCGCTTTTGATGAGCCAAATAATACGCCATCAGGCACGATAGTGGCCGACTGCCCGCCCACTTTTAACATGCGCTCTATAAGGGCAACAAATAGCAGCTCAGTTTTTTTAGTTTTTACTTTGCGTAATAACTCAGGGCATACGTCTTCTTCGTCTAGGCTGCCTTTAAATGGCGGGTTGGCGAGTATTATGTCGTACCCTTCTTTTGCCTTTTGCGGGTAATGCTCTTTAAAGTTTTGGCTTAGGGTATCTTGATAATGAATGCCCGGTTGTTTAATGCCGTGCATTACTAGGTTCATGGCGGCTACGCGTAGCATGGTGGCGTCAAAGTCAAAGCCGTTGAACATGTTTGTATCTATGTGGCTGCGCTGTTCTGGGGTAATTAAATCACCTGAGTAGAGTAGGTTTTCCAGCGGTTTGCCACTGTCATCACATTGTACGTTGCCATTTACGTCAAGCACTGGCTCGCGCTCTATGCCCTCGGCTGATGTGTATTTTTGTAATAGGTATTCGTAACTTACTGACAAGAAGCCACCGGTGCCGGTTGATGGGTCACAAATTTGGCTGGTGGTGCTTGGATCCATCATTTCGACCATGGCGCGTATAATATGGCGCGGGGTTCTAAATTGGCCGTTAATGCCTGCGGTAGTGAGTTTACTTAATAGGTATTCGTACAAATCGCCTTTGGTGTCTGAGTTTTCAAGCGGTAGGTCGTTTACCATTTCAACGGCTTTTACCAATAAGCTTTGCTTTTGAATCATTAATTGCGCGTCTTTCATAAACTCATTAAATACCGCGCCTTCTGGCGATACGTCGTCTGAGGTTTTTGAAAAAAACGGAAACAGCTCATCTTTAACCAGTTTGTATAACTCTTCGGCCCCTAAATGGCGCAGGTTTTGCCAACGAATGTGTTGTTCGGCGTCGTTAAAGCGGCGGTTAAACGGCTGCTTAGTACGCGCACTTCGTTTTTCGTCGGCTTGCTCGTTCATGTCGAGCATACGGGCGTACATTAAAAAAGTAATTTGCTCTACTACGGTTAGCGGGTTAGTTATTCCGCCTGTCCAAAATTCTTCCCATAGTTTGTCTATTTTACTTTTTAAAGGTCCGGTGATCATAGTTTTCCTATTTTGAGCGGTTTGTTGCGCTCATTGTATTGGTTAAATTTTATATCATGGTGTCGGATGGCGCTTTGCCTATTCAACATCGTCGGATGGCGCTTTGGCTTATCCGACCTACGTTTTGTGCTATTTAATTTTGGCTTAATAAATTTTCGATTAAGCGAATAATGGTGTCTTTTTCTTTAGGGTTTGACTCTGCTACTAATAAGGTTATTGCCGCTAAGCCTGTGTCGTTTATTACTGGTTGGTAATTTTCATTTAACAGGCGTTGATTACGATTTAAAAAATCAACAAATAAAAATGCTGCGGTGCGTTTATTGCCATCACTAAATGTAGGCAGGCTCGCCAAATACACTTTGACCTAACGCGCCCCAAATTGCATTAAGGCCGTTGTTACGCTCTTGTGCAAATAACTTAGTGGCTTCACCTTTATTTATAAGGTTTTGCTTAAGCTGTGAAATCGCGATTTTTGCATCATTAAGTGGTGTAAGTGCACCGCCTAACTCTCCTTTTGGTGAATTAAGTAGCCCCTCATCGTACTGTTGCAGCCATAAAAAGGTTTGCGTGTAACTGGCAATTATATCTACAAGCCCTGCACCAAACTCACTGTTTTGTGGCAAAACAGCAATACGTTTAACGAGTTGTAATGCGTTATCTAGCTCTGTTGCATTTTGTGCTAATCGCTCTTGGTTTAAAGTGTAGCCTTTTAATAAATGCTGCTTTAATGTTTTAGTTGCCCATTGGCGAAAGCGCGTTGCTTGGGTTGAGTTAACGCGGTAGCCCACGGAAATAATAGCATCAAGATTGTAAAATTTAGTTTTTGATTTTTGTGTTTTCCCAGCTATTGCACCGTGTTCAGTGGTTTGTTCCAAAATGGAACTAACCACTTCTTGCTCCAGTTCACCAGTCTTAAAAATATTAGACAAGTGCTTTGTAATAGCGGGTCGCTTCGTTCCAAATAAATCAGCCATTTGCGCTTGAGACATCCAAAGCGATTCATCTTTAAATTGAATATCAAAAGATAACGAACCATCCGGAGTTTGGTATATAACAACACCTTGATTAGCCATTTACAATCTCACCTCTTTTTCAACAGATTGGTTTTTATCACCCAATTGTACATCAAACTGCTTAATAAATTGCTCTATTACGTCGGCTTGTTGCTGGCTAAATACGCCATCGAGCCCCATGTCGTGTATTTGTGTAAAAGGTGCGTCGTAAAGCTGGGCTATTTCAATAGAGCCGTGGCGAATTAGGTGGTTTTTTAACATACCAATAAAGCGCTGTTGCTTGGCATTAACATGGGTGTGTATTTGCTGCACAAAGGTTGTAAAGCTTTGCTCTATGGCGTTTTTATCCATACCTACTATGGTACGCAATATTTTGTCGAGAGTCGCGGTTGATTCGGGAAAAAACTCTTTTAATGTATTTAAATCAACACTTGGGTTTTGCGTATGCACTAACGAGCTTAATTGCGCTAAGTCAGCCTCGGTTACTTGTTCGCCATTGCGGATTTTTTTAAGTACGCTGTCGGTTTCAAATAATGGGGTTAGTGTTTTTTCTACCTCTTGTCGGTATATTTGATAATCAATAGAGACTATTTTTGTAAGCCTGTCGGCTTCGTGTATTTGGTTTGCGTCTTCTTTTATATCAAGCACAAAGTCATTTTTTGGCGGTGTTATGTCTTTATTACGCAGGTGTATAATACTGCGTAAATTAATGCGGCTTTGCTCAAGCGCTGCATGGGTTAAATACTGCCAATATTGCTCGGTTTGTATTTCCGCTATTGCGGGTGCTTTACCACGCACTTCGTTTAAGTGCATTTGAAGCGACTCAACTTTGTTCATTACATTTTGCTTGGCTAAATCAATTTGGCTGGCATCGGTTAGTAACAACGTTTGAATGGTGGTTAGCTCAGAATCAAATTTATAGGCTTCACTTTGCCCCATTATGTTACGCCATTGCATAAGCGGCGCAACTTCTTCTAGTAACGTTTGTACATCATCAGGAATAAACTGATTAAGGCGTTTTAGGTCTTTAAAGGTTTCGACTACTTGCCAGTTGTCGCGCACCGATATTGATTCCATTGGCAGTAAGCAAATATCGTCGTGTATTAATTTGATTGTTTGGTCAAACACATCCATATTGGCTTTTTTAAGGGCGGTTTGTGCAAGGGTTACCCGCGCTTCAAATAGCTTTTGTAATAAGGATTTAGCTTGTTTTACATCTTCTTCTTCTGGGTTTTCGTCAAAGTATTCAAAATTTGCCCAGTGGTCGAATATTAAAAAGTGGGTTTTGTGCTTGCCAGGGCCATATAGGTTTTCGCATAAGCGTGTGCCACGGCCAATCATTTGCCAAAATTTTACTTTTGATTTTATGGGTTTTGCAAATACGAGGTTTACACATTCAGGTACGTCTATGCCGGTGTCGAGCATATCGACCGATACGGCTATGCGTACGCTGTTTTCGTCGCTTGATTTAAAGTCGTCTATTAGCTCTTCAGCGCGTTCGTACTTTGAGTGAATAACGCGGCAAAAATTAGCACCATGTTGTGGGTAAAGCTCGCTAAACAGCTGCGCCATTAATTCGGCGTGGGCTATGTTACGGGCAAATATAATAGTTTTACCTGGTAGCTGGCCGTCTTTATCGCGCAGGCCTTTTTCCATTAAGTTACGTAGTATTAGCCTGTTGGTGTCTTTATTTTTAATGGCTTCGTCTATTTGTTTTGCGTCAAAGTCGAGCTCGTTCGGATCAATCCCTTGCTCTTCTAGTTGGGCTATTTGCTCATCGGTTAGGTTATCTTTTTTAATGCCTTCGCGTAAAAATTGTGTGGTGTAACTTACAATTTTGTAAGGGACCAAGTTGCCTTGTTCTATGGCGTCTTCAAGTGGGTAATTGGCTGTTGGCATTTTGTAATCACAGCTAAATAAATCACAGGTTGAGCGCGATACCATTTCAACCGGCGTGGCGGTTAAGCCCACTTCTAGCGCGTCAAAGTATTTAAAAATATCACCATAAATATTATAAATTGAACGGTGCGATTCATCGGCTACTATTAGGTCAAAGTGGCCTACGTCGTACTTGTTCATTATACGCAGCATGCCTGGGTAGGTTGCTATAAAAACACGCGCACTTGCTGCGGTGTTTTTAGCGCTTTTGCCTACAATGTGTACTGGCTCTTTGGTGTGTTCAGTAAAGGCATTACCCGCTTGTTTACGTAGCTCTTTTCGATCACATAAAAATAGTACGCGCTTAGCCCAACCTGCATCGAGCAGCCGTTTGGCAAGGGCAATAGATACGCGTGTTTTACCTGTGCCGGTTGCTTGCACAATAAGCGCTTTGCGGTGTTTATCACTAAAGCGCTCACACACACGAGTTATGGTTTCCATTTGATACAAACGCCCTGCTACTGCGGTATCTATTGGCGTGGTGCTTAGCTCTTTTTTAAGTGTGCGCTGCTTTATTAAGTATTGCAGGGAATCTTTTGAGTAGTAACCGTATAAACCACGGCTGTTATAACCTTGCGCGTCATCAAGAATTTTTATATCCCAGCCGTTTGAATAAAAAATAACGGGGCGTTGACCATATTGCTTTTCGAGCGCGTTGGCATAAAGCGTTGCTTGCTGGCGGCCTTTTTCGATATTTTCGCGGGTGCGTTTTGCCTCAATTACGCCAAGTGGCTTGCCATCGTCATCCCATAATACGTAATCAACATAACCTATGCCTGTTGTTGTAGGTTGGCCTGTTACTTTTATCTCTTTGCCAACGTCTTCTGTTGATTCGTCGTCAAGTGCAACATGCCAGCCTGCATTACGCAGGTCTAAATCGATGATACGTTTACGAGTTTCATCTTCATTAAAGTTAAAGCTTGAGTTAACAATTTGCTCATTTCGGGTTTTAACCTGAGTAAGCTTTTCTGCATCAATAGTTTGTTTTAGTTTTGCAGCTTGCTGCTGCGCTTGTTTTTGTGCAAGCTCTGCGGCTTCTAGTTCGTCAAGTGCGCGTTTTAAACGGGCTTGATTTTCGGCTAATTGTTGAGTGAGTTGCTTGTTCTTTTTAGCAAACTGGGCATCGCTTTGATTGCTAGGTTGTGCTTGCTCAGGCGCTTTAAACTCTGGGCATTCTTGTTGCGTGCCATTGGCATAAGCCATAAACAAATAAGAGGCTACAAAGTAGCTTTCTTTTAATATCCAAATAGCTTGTTGTTGATCTACTTTGCCTTCATGCGCGGCTTGGTTGCCACTTTTACGTATGGCATGGAGCTTATCGGTAATTAAACGCGGCACGGCACTGGTAAAGTCGTCGGCGGTGAGTTTATCGAAAATGTTAGACGTTGGTAAAACAGGTAAGCTAAGTTCTTTGTATAAGTAGCCTACTACTTTTTCGGCAAAGCAACGCAGCTTAACCAGTGAGCTTTGTGGATCGGTAATCGCATAGTCTTCTGCAAAAGCGGCTAACTGGTGTAGCTCTGGCCACTTAGATTGAATATGTTCAAAGTTCATTGACTGCTTCATTCCTGATTACTTCCTTATCAACTAATTTACCATGCGTTATTATTTTTATGCGTTTGCAAGCTTGAGAATATTAAGCTGTTATATTTATTTTTATGTTACTTGTTGCTGCACTTAACCAATAGCTTGTTTCAAAGCTTTGGTTATTAGAGTCAATCGCTACTTTTTTAGCAAGCTCGTTTGGTAACACCTTATTTATTTTATTGTTTATGCGGCTGCGCGTTTGTTGCACAAAGGTTTTTTCCATTACTTTCAAATCATTGTATAAACCATCTCTGAAATCTTCGGGCTCTATGCCAAAGGTGTCGCGGAATATACGTAAATCACTACTATTTTGCTGTAAAAGCATGAGATATTCTTTGCTGTAACGCAAAGACTCTTCAAAATCACGACCCACAACTAGCTTTTTATGTTCACTTTGGCTGTATTGGTTTAACCATAAATAAAAGGCGGTTTCTTTTGCGGTAAGCTTAATTTCAATACCTGCAAAAGTGAGCGTTTTTGCTTTTGCGTTTACTTCAAGGGTTAAATCTTTTTTATGGGCTGAATTTAAACTTGCTACTGTTTGACTAAACGATGCGCTCTGCATTGAAGCAATTAGAGTTTCGTCTATAGATTGGCGCATTCGTACAAATGGGATTTCGGCAAGGGTTACCTTTGCATTAATACAGTTTACTTGTGTGCCATTTTTGCCATCAATAATATGGTCATAAGGTGTTGGGTAGTAAAAATCTCTGACAAATTCAAATTCGTTATTCACAAATACATGACTGAGTGAATCTTGCTCGCGCCCTAACAATGACATTGCATAACCTAAATAAAACGCCATTGTTTTGCGTCCACCAGCAATAGATGCATGAATGCTAATATCGTTTTTATTAGTAAGTTCAAACACTTTACGGGTAATAAAGTCGGCCATGTAGGTTTGTTCTATTTCAGATTTAGCATCATTAATAGGTTGGCCTTTATCGTCTTCTATTAGCCATATATTTTCATCGGGAAGTTTAATATTGGGAAGTTTATAATCTGCTATTAGTTTAGCTAAATGACCTTGCTTAAATAGCCCATCAGTAAGCATAACCTTTGTGCTTTTTGTTGTAATAACAAAAATCTCTTCAGGAATTTGCTTACCTTGCTGGTGAAGCGCAAAAAGAGTTTCGGTTAATACTTGTGGGCTTGCACCTGTCACAATAAGTAGAATGTGTTTCATCAAGAATCCTTTCGTATGAGATTGTTATATCTTATCCCAAAGGCTGCTTAAGTGAAACTAGAAGTGCTTATGTTATTGAGTTAATTAATTTATATTGTATTTTTTAACATCATTTTGTTAACTTTAAATAAGTTGTTACCTATTTAAAGTTAACACTATTTTGGTATAACTATTTTTTGTTTGCTTTTTTAGCCTGTTTTTTAGCTATTTTTTGCTTTTGACGATTAACTTGTTTAAATGTTGTTGTTTGGCTAATAAAGGAATTATCTCGCATTAGTGCCTTGCCTACAGGAAGCTTTAAAAATTGTTTAGCTTTTTCATACCCTAGTTGAGCCGACTCTTTTATTAACGCTTTTAACCCAAAGCTGCATTTTACTTTGCCACAACTTGCTAGCTCTTCTTTCATCAACATTGCTATTTCAAACTGAATTTGTGCTTTTAGTTTTATATTTTTTTCTAACTTTATTGCGACACAACCAATCTCTATAGCGGTTACTCTGTGCGCAGTGTGTTCTTTTAATATGCTAAATAACCGAGTTTGGTAATACACTGTGCCCGGCAAATTTTTATAAGTATTAATAAGCTCGCTAACTACATTTAATTTTGGTGTTTTACCCCAGTAACCAAAGTAATCACAAAATGCTTTTAAATATTGATACCCTGGTGCTTGCGTTGCTTGAGCTGTAATTAACGCCGTACGAGCTCGTTTTTTTGCCAAATCGTTTTCTTTATCTGTTAGCCATAATTCGAGTTTATTTGCAGCATCGATAGTAAATGAGTTAATTTCTTTATACTCAACCCCCTGCTTAACCCAATGATTATAAATACTATCATCTGATCTATAGTGTTTTTTCTGCAAAGCAACAATAGCTTGATGATAACCATGCTTTGCAGACTCCTCACAAAGAATCCACGCTCTTTTAGACTGACCTATTACACTTAAATAATTAGCATATAAAAAGTATGATTCACCCGTAGTGCATTCTTTTATAGCCTGTTTATAACAATACTCTGCATTTATAGTTTTAGACTCTTCTAAAAATTTTTGCTCGTATGCTTGTGCATATAATTGCCACGTACCTGAAGCATTTAATGAATGCGCCCGAGATAACCAATACTCTAAATCTTTTTTATTTAGTGTGTTATACGCTTTTTTATTTGTTTTATTACTCAAAGTAGATACTTGATTTTTTATTGAAAGCAATTGCGAATACGCTTGCTCGGCAATTGCTAAATTTGCTTGGGGGCATCCATTTAAAGCAAGGTTTACATTAGAAACGGTATTTTCTAAAACAGGCTCTTGCCATATAGCCTGCTCTCCTAGCTCATTTGCTAAATTAAAGTAAGAAAACTGAGCTAGTTCAAAAGTAGCCTTTAGTGTTTGCTTTACTTGTGTACGACTACAACTAACAACTGAACGCCAACTCCCTTCCCACTCCTGAGATGCATGAACCCCATGATTAGTGCTTGTTCTTATTAGGCTTAACTCATCAATAATATAAGTTGGAACCGTAGATAAAAGCTTTAACTGATTTATTTTTTGACTAAGATCTGAATTTTTAGCTAACTTTAAATTAAAAAACTGTGCTGTTTGATGGCACCAAACCTCAGCAAACAAGCGAGCTTTGAGTAAAGCGCAACTATGGTCGGTTGAATAATAATATTCCATTTCGTTTGCTAAACGATATAGTTCCGGAAAAGTTGATTTAATAAATTCAAAATTGGTGATCGAAACTGAATGAGTTGTTTGTTGCATTGTTAACATTATTTAAGCCTTGTGTACTTTAAGGCCTTTAATATTAAATTAAAAAATTTATTAAAGAGGATCGCAAGCTTGCAAAGTAGTTTTAACTATTTTGTTTAATACAAGGAAATATCATTCATAGCATACTTATTTATGTTTGCCGTACTGCTTTAGAAGACTCAAAACATACCTTAGAAATAAAATGATCTTTACTTTTAAAGTTTATTTAACGTGCTTTTCGTCCCCACATTGTTATTTTTAAATTTATTGTGCTCAACCACTGCTGATCAAAAAGCCTTTTTATAAAACTTTAAATACCATTTTTTACAGGGATCTACCTCGGCTAATTCTCGTACTATACTATTTGGGCTATTAGTATAGTATTGAGTGATCAGTGTATTTTGTTTTTATTCTAAATAATCATTAAAGGAGCAATTGTATGAGTGATAAAAGATGTCCTTTTGACCATACCCCTCTCACCACTAACAGCGGTGCGCCTGTTGTTGATAACCAAAATAGTATGACCGCTGGTAAGCGTGGGCCATTACTTGCTCAAGACGTTTGGCTAAATGAAAAGCTGGCAAATTTTGTACGCGAAGTTATTCCAGAGCGCCGTATGCATGCAAAGGGTTCTGGCGCGTTTGGCACATTTACTGTTACTAACGACATTAGTAAGTATTCTTGTGCAAAAATATTCAGCGAAGTTGGTAAAAAAACCGAAATGTTTGCTCGATTTAGTACGGTAGCAGGTGAACGTGGCGCTGCTGATGCTGAGCGTGATATTCGTGGGTTTGCATTAAAGTTTTATACCGAAGAAGGCAATTGGGATATGGTGGGTAATAATACCCCTGTATTCTTTTTACGTGATCCACTTAAATTCCCAGATTTGAATAAAGCGGTAAAGCGCGATCCTCGTACTAATATGCGCTCTGCAACTAACAATTGGGACTTTTGGACTTTATTACCTGAAGCACTCCATCAAGTAACGGTTGTAATGAGTGATCGTGGTATACCTGCCTCGTATAGACATATGCATGGTTTTGGCTCACACACCTATAGTTTGTGGAATGAAGCCGGTGAGCGCTTTTGGGTGAAATTTCATTTTCGTACACAGCAAGGTATTAAAAACTTAACCGATGCAGAAGCTGCTGAAATAGTTGCTATGGATCGTGAAAGTAATCAAAAAGATTTATTTGAATCGATTGAGCGCGGCGACTTCCCTAAATGGAAAATGTATGTGCAAATTATGCCTGAAGCCGAAGCTGATAACGTCCCGTATCACCCTTTTGATTTAACTAAAGTATGGCCTAAAGCTGATTACCCACTGATTGAAGTAGGTGAGTATGAGTTAAATAAAAACGCTGATAACTACTTTGCTGACGTAGAGCAAGCTGCTTTTGCACCGAGTAATTTAGTACCTGGAATTGGTGTATCACCAGATAAAATGCTACAAGCCCGCTTAATTAACTACGCTGATGCACAGCGCTACCGTGTAGGTGTGAATCATAATCAAGTGCCGGTAAATCAACCTCGCTGCCCTGTTAATAGCAATGCGCGCGATGGACAAGGCCGTGTTGATGGTAACTATGGCGCAAGGCCACACTACGAACCGAATAGCTTTGGCCAGTGGCAAGAGCAGTCACAATATGTTGAACCGCCACTTAAAATTAATGGCGATGCTAAACATTACGACTTCCGTGAAGACGATAGCGACTACTTTAGCCAACCACGCGCTCTTTTTAACTTAATGAATGATGAGCAAAAACAAGCGCTATTTAGTAATACGGCGGCACAAATGGGTGATACCTATGACTTTATTAAATATCGTCATATTCGTAACTGTAATCAGTGCGATCCTGCCTATGGTGAAGGTGTTGCTAAAGCCCTTGGAATGACGGTTGCTGATGCAATAAAAGCACGTGAAACAGACCCTGCAAAACATTTACCTGGCTGCTTATAAACTATTAGTTATATCTAAATTTTGATATTACAGCTAGAAACACAGTTTTGATAAGCAAGGATGCTTTGTAATATTTGCTGCCCTTAAAGGGCAAATAATTTTATTGGCTTAATAGTGTAACCCGGTCTATTTGTGAGTTTTATGCTAAAACGCAGTTATTGCTAGCTGGCTTTTCTAACAAAAAGCCAGCTAATTACAGCAGTAATAAATGTGGTTAACCTTAGTCTGTGGTTTAATTTATATAGCCCATTTAAATAATGCACTTATATATTCTCCCTTATACCAGTTCCACTACATAATTAACCTTCTCTATTCATGACAGCTAATCATAAAAAATTCAAAACCGTTTTTCTGCTCGCTTAAGCCTTGATTAAAGCCAGCCGACACATATAAAAAGCCATCATTTGCTACAAGCTGTTTAAGCTTATTTACACTATCAGAAAAGTCATCCATAAAATTAGTCTCGGAGTTTTCAAGCAACTTTTTATGCCCAAATAAAGCCTTTGGTGTGTACTGATTTGATTTAACAAATTCAGTTAACGTATCTTGATTAGAAAAGGTTTTAAAACCATGTTTACACTCGGCTAAAAATGCTAATAAATCCGCAAAGTCAACTTCAACAAATGTTGACTCTTCCATTACCCGAATAAAGGTTAAAATTAAATCATTTGAAAAAGTATCACCAAACTGACTTTTAATTGACTCTGTTATGTCATTTTTAACTTCAAGCGGGAACGCTTTATAACTTTTCATACTAAACTCCTTTTATTGATATATTTAACTTATGTATTTAAATACGCCATGTATTTAATCGCTAAATTTTTAATTACTTATAAATGCACCTTTTAAAATGCTAAATAGGCTACCTCAAACCACAGTATTATGCCTTAGATTTATTTGTAAATAAGATTGATTAATAAATGCGTTTTTGTTTGCAATAATACGCTAGGTATTTATCAATAGAGAAATGTATATCAATACCTTACATGAAAAGTGAAGCCAATTTGACAAGCCTCTTGAAGGGGGTTATCTTACCAATTAGTATTATAAAATTACCAATTAACTTACGATTACAAAGTAGGCGTAAAGTAGCCTTATTAATTTTCTATTGTGGCAACATTATGAATTTACAACAATTTAAATCAGAGGATATGAAAATGAAAAGGCGCAGACGTTTTTGGACAATTGTTGAAAAATTAGAAACCGCGATAGATCAAGGTATTTATCCTGTGGGTACACGGTTACCAGCAGAACGTGAGTTAGCCGAAATTCACCAAGTAAGCCGCCCAACTATACGCGAGGCAATTATTGCACTTGAAGTCAGAGAGCGCGTTGAAGTAAAAACGGGTTCTGGTGTTTTTGTTACTGACACTAAAAAGTCAGAAAGCTTCGCTAAACCAATAAGTGCATTTGAGCTAACTCAAGCCCGTGCTTTGGTTGAAGCAGAGGCTGCAGCACTGTCTGCCGCAACGATACAAAGTGAAGAGTTAGCGTTGTTAAAACAAACACTTGATGACATGCGTATTGCTGAAACCGCGAATGCAGCCGATCAACGTTTTCATGAAATTATCGCGCAATCAACCCGTAATAACGCTATTGTTTTAACAATTAATAATCTTTGGAAGTTGAGATTAACCGAACCTGAAATTATCTCGGCTCATGAAGATGTTTGTTCGCAAAGTAACGAGCAACGAATACAAGAACACACTGCTATATACGAAGCAATTGCATCGCATGACTCATCAGCAGCAAGAAAAGCAATGCATAACCACTTTAACCGATTAATTAACGCATTATTTGCAGCGAGTGAAGCTAAAGCGCTTGAAGAGATAAAACGTAAAACAGATGAAACCCGTGGATTGTATTCTATTACCCATTTAACCCACTAAGTTAGTGTGTTCACCAAATAAAAAAGGCTCTAAATTAGAGCCTTTTGTGTATTAGTTGCTTTAATTTAGAACTTAAAGCTCATACCCAAGAATAAGCGTGGGCCGTAGTCATTCACTTCACCTAAGTTCCCCTCAACAAAGAAGTCTTGTGATTTAGGTGCACTAAATAAGTTAATTGCCTCTGCTTTAATTCTAATGTGCTCATTAATTTTATAAGATGCGCGCATTTCCCACACCCCTACCCCGTCTACATAACGTAAGCGAGTACCATTAGATGTGTAAGGTTGGAAGTATTCGCTACGGTATTTGTAAATAACCGCGGTATCAAATCCACCAATTTGGTAGTACAACTGGCTACTAAATACATGCTTAGAGAAGCCAGGTACTGAAGCTGGTGGAATAATACCTGCTTGCAGTTGAGTTGAATTTCCATCTACATCAGTTTCATACGTGTCGCCGTATAAACTATCTTGGAACTCAAAATCAGTGTCGGCAAAGTTATAACCAAACTTCATACCAATTCCGTTATCCCAGCGATATGAAAATGAGGCTTCAAGGCCTAATATTTCGCTATCTTCGTCAGAGGTAACAGAGTTAGTAATGGGTAAAGATACTGTTTCACCGCCCACAATAAAGTCTTCAATAACTGTTTGCTGTTGAAAACCGCCTTGAAATTGTTTGTAGTAAAGGCTTAACGCAAAAATCGAGTCTTCATTTGGGTACCATTCAAAAGCGGCATCGTAGTTCCACGACATAAGTGGTTGAGTATTTGGGTTACCAGAACCATTTACGCCTACTAGTAAATCACTAATTGATGTTGCAGTACCTTCTTTATCTTCTTCAAATGTACGGCTGTAACCTAAATTTGATGGATCAGCACGCGACATACCACGGTATATACCCGCGCGAAGTAAAATATCTTCACTGTAATCAATAACTAAGTTAAAGCTTGGTAAGTATTTAGTGTAATCACCACCACTTTGTATTCTATCTAATGAGCCTGAACTTGATTCAACAAGAGAAAGCACACCTGTGTCACTAGTTACTATATCAAAGCTATTTCTAAAACCAATCGACGTAACTTCTGTATCTACAATACGAAGACCAAAGTTACCGCGAATAAACTTACCAAACATTTCAGTATCATAATTAGCCATTAAATATACTGATGTTGTTTTTTCGGTTACATCTATTGTACCTGTATTTTCGTACTCAACATCGGGGTAAGCAAACTGCCCGTCTACGTTAGAGCCGGCAACTGCTTGAGAAAAACAAACGTTATCGTAGGTTGCCCATGATGAGCCTGTACCACTGCCTATTGCATTACCATCAGCATCTATATTGGTTACAATATTGCCATCAGATACGCCTGATAAAAAACCTGATTCAGGGAAGTCAATTTGACATCCTTGTAGCACATTAAGCGCATCTGTGCCTGAATCTAACGTAAATTCGTTTCTTGAACCATTACCTTGGCTGCCACCAAATTGCACAAAGCTCAATTCAGATGTTCTAATGCCGCCCTTAATACTAGTAAAAACATTACCCTCGAGTAAGTAATCAAAATCTAGTCGAGCTGACATAACTTCGTTCTCACGAACGTTTTCACGATCTAAACGTGTTCTTAAGCTATCTGTAAAGTTTGAAATATCGGTAACATCAAAGTCTGTTAACGTAAAGTGAGGTATTTCTGTGCCCATATCCCAGGTAAAGAATTTTTGGCTTGAAGTCCTACCGCGGTTAGATATTTGCAGCTCTTCTCGTTCAGTTTTTGAATAGGCTAAATCTAAGTCAACTGTTAATCTATCGGTAACAGTATGTTCAATGTTTATGCCGTAGCCTTGGTAGTTTTCTTCACGAGAAAATTGCTCACCCGCCGACTCTATGCGCTCTTCACCTTCCCAATGCAAAATACCACCTACATCATTGGTAACCAATGTAGGGCCTGTTATACCTGGTGTAGCACGTTTTTGTAAAAAGATTAGATCGTGACGCGCTTCTTGTTGTGTTCTATCTGATATTTGCGTATCAATGTTAATATCCCACGCAGCTGATGGCTGGTACTGTAATGCAAAAAACACCGCATCACGCTCATCAGACGTTTCGTTTTGACGAAAGCTGCGGCTACTGCCAGTCCAAGCATATGGAGTACCGTCACTTTCTGCTTTACCAGTTTGCGAGTCTATTTTGGTTTGATAACCTTGGTTTTTTAATTTATCGCCCGCTACTTGGTCTTCACAGTCGCCAGCTTTACTGCGATAAAATCCCTCATTGGTATTGTTAGGATCGTTTATACAAGCCCATAATGATGAACCCGATGGGCTAGAGCTTCTATATTCAGCTTCTGGTTGGCTAATATCTTGGCGCTGTACACCAAACGACACACCAACGGCTTGGCCATTGTCAAATTCAAACTGATCTACATAACTAAACGTACCGCGATAGCCCATATCACTTTGTAGTGAGTTATCTACGTTACCTTCATCTGGGTTGTAATTTAATTTAACTTCGCCAGATATACTTTGCTTACCAAAGTCGAGCGGAGTAATGGTTTCAAGTGCAATTACACCTGCTACCCCACCTTCTATCATTGATGCGTCTTGGGTTTTATATATGGCTACTTTTTTAACCAGCTCAGATGGAAACTGTGAAAAGTTAACTGAGCGATCACCACTACCATTAGTCGCTTCACGGCCATTAATATGTGTTGCACTTAAGAAAGGACCAAGACCACGAATAGTTATTTCTGTTGCACCGCCATTTTCACGATGAGAGGCAGCGCCAGTAATAGATTCAAGTGCTTCACCGATAGATAACGCCGGTAAATCACCAATGTCTTCTGATGAAAGGCCATCGACCACAGTAGTTGATTCGCGTTTAATTGCTATTTGGTCTTGTATAGTTCTACGAGTACCTGTAACACTAATAACTTCAACGTCTTCTTTTGCTTGAGTATTTTCAACGGCTTCCTGTCCATTTGCGGAAAAAACAAATGAGCCTAATACACCTGTAATAACGCTGTTTTTAATTAATTTAGCTACTGGGCTAAGTTTAAATCGATTACGAACTTGTTTGTACGCTTCAACATTATTTATATGTTTTTTGTTCAACGCCATTACAAATTCTCCTTTCTAGTTGTGTGTGAAGTGTGTTGCTAGCCGTTTATTTGTGTAAATGAACTAAGGCAGCTATTTTTTTGTTAAAGGACTTTTATTACTGCGTTTATTATTAGGTGTGGTTTTTTCTTTAACGCTGAAAATTTGTAAATCAATTTTTCACGCTACAAACCCACTTACATTACCAAATAAAAGACCACGCATTACCAATTTGTATAAATAAAACCCTGCGCTGTTAACCAGCTTGGTCATATAACCATAATAAAATAACTTTTGCCACTAAAAACAATCAAAAAAAGAACAATTAATTCACAAAAGAATAACGAAACAAGCATAAAACGCCCACAAACAACTTACCAGCAACGGCTTCTTGTTATTACCAATTTATTACCCTGTATTGGTATTTACTTGAGGCTATTAATTTAAGTAAGGCTTTTAAGTGTGATTTATTAAGGTATGAGTAATTAAGGAGTAATAAGGAGGAGCAAAAAATAAAATTAACGCGAGTTTACCCTCTAATAGGCTCGATAACTGCTTATGCGTTATTTTAGCCTTACACCCATGCAAGAGCCGAGTAAGTCGACTCAAGTAAACGTGGGGTAATGCGCGCTACCTACATCTATGTGGGTAACGCACAAAAGAGCAACCAAATAGCGTGTATTGGCCTTAACACATCGCTACACGTTTTATATACACTAATATTTAGCATTACTGTTATAAACAGTGCTATTAAAATATTCAGCTGGCGCTATAGAGCCTAAAACAACAGGCACTCGCTGGTGCAAGTTAGTCGGGGCTATATCTAATATTCGGGCCCCTTTTGAAGTGGCTTTACCGCCGGCATTTTCTACTAATAAGGCTAATGGGTTTGCTTCATAGAGGAGTCTTATTTTTCCATTTTCATTACCAGCGCGGTTATCTTGTGGATATAAAAATAACCCGCCACGGCATAAAATACGATGTACATCTCCCACCATAGCAGCGTTCCAACGCACTGAGCTTTTATCAAAGCTTTTACATGTATATAGCAACTTGTCAAAATATACCTGTGTAGGCTCATCCCAATAGCGATAGTTAGCCATATTTACGGCAAACTCACTGCTTTGCTCTGGCACACTAAGTTGGCTATTTGTTAGTAAGTAACCGCCGTGTGTAGAGTCTAATGTATAACACCGTGTAGGGCCGCCAGTACTCATTACAAGTAATGACGAGGGGCCGTAAAGCACATAGCCCGCGCAAACTTGGTTTGCACCTAATTGGTTAAATTGCTCATCGCTATCATAGGGCACATCATCTCGGGCTAAATAAATAGTAAAAATAGTGCCTATTTGGCCATTTACATCTATGTTAGAAGAGCCGTCAAGTGGGTCAAATGCCACTATAAACTTACCCTCTGGGTTGGCTCCTACTGCGTGGTCTTCTTCTTCTGACGCTACAGTTCTCACTGAGCTGTCCTCTAGCAAAATATCTTTAAGTAGTTGATTGGCTATTACATCAAGCTTTTTTTGCACTTCACCTTGAATGTTTTCATTTAAGGTTGAACCCAAAACACCGGCTAATTCACCTTGGCTTACTCTAAAAGCAATTTCTTTGCTGGTCGCTAAAATTGTGCGAATAAGTAAAATAAGGTCGATTTGTACGCCATCTTCTTTTAATACTGTATTTAGTCTTTTCATGCACTATACCTATTTACACAATTTAGATCGTTAAAACACTGAACAAGCCTTGCAACCATACTTTGCTCTGAATGGCGAAGCCATACGCGCGGATCATAGTATTTTTTATTGGGTTTATCGTCCCCATCTGGGTTACCAATTTGGCCTTGTAAGTACGCTTGCTTGCTAGTGTAATAATCTAAAATACCGGTCCAACACGCCCATTGGGTGTCGGTATCAATATTCATTTTAACTACGCCATAGGTTAAAGACTCAACAATTTTGTCGTACTCTGAGCCACTACCACCATGAAATACAAAGTTAATTGAGTTAGGGGGTAAATTAAATTTATTTGATACGTAAGCTTGTGAGTCTTTTAAAATGGTTGGTGTAAGTACCACGTTACCCGGCTTATAAACACCATGAACGTTGCCAAAAGACGCCGCAATAATAAAGTTAGGGCTTATTTTGCTTAATCGCTCATACGCGTAAGCAACATCTTCAGGTTGCGTATACAGTGCAGAACTGTCTAGGTGAGAGTTATCAACACCATCTTCTTCGCCACCGGTACAACCAAGTTCAATTTCAAGCGTCATCCCTATTTTGCTCATGCGCGCTAAATAACGCGCACATATCTCGATATTTTCTTCTAAAGGTTCTTCAGATAAATCTATCATATGCGAGCTAAAAAGTGGTTTTCCCGTTAACTCAAAGTGCTGTTCACCTGCATCGAGCAAACCATCTATCCAAGGTAGTAACTTTTTAGCAGCATGATCTGTATGTAGCATTACGGGGATTTCATAATGCGCAGCAACTGTATGTACATATTTAGCCGCACTAACTGCGCCAAGTACTGCAGATTGTTGCTCAGGTAATACCAAACTTTTACCACAAAAAAATTGTGCGCCGCCATTAGAAAACTGAATAATAACAGGCGAGTTCATTTTTTTTGCAGCTTCAAGCGTTGCATTAATAGACGTTGTACTAACAACATTTACCGCAGGTAAAGCATACTGATTAGCACGTGCATGTTCGTATACAATTCTAACATCGTCGCCAACTACTACACCTGGCAATATTGCCGGGGCTAAATCTTTCATTGTTTGTTCCTTACTACTTTAATGCTTGAATACACGAGTCAGTAATTGCTTGCCAGTTTTCTTGTGCAACCCACTCTTTATTTGCGATCCAAGTACCACCCACAGCAAATACATTATTTAAAGATAAGTAATCCATTTTATTTTGCTCGCTTACGCCACCTGTAGGACAAAAGCTAGCGGCTCTAAATACTGACGATACAGCCGATACGAATGCTGTACCACCAGCGAGCGATGCAGGGAATAATTTTTGTTCTTCAAAACCGTACTCAAGCGCCATTAAAATGTCACCCGTGTTAGACACACCAGGAAGTACCGGCACATTGCATTTTGTTAGCGCGGCTAATAATTGCGGAGACACTGCTGGCGTAACAATAAAGTCGGCACCTGCTGCAAGTGCTTGCTCTAAAATGTCAGTATTTATTACTGTACCAGCACCTACTTTAAGCGCTGGCACCTGCTCTTTAATAGCTTTTAATGCATCTAACGATGCATCAGTTCTAAGAACTACTTCAACCAAAGTAAGGCCAGCATTGGCCATAGCTTGAGCTATTTTAACGCCTTGCTCTGGTGTGTCGGCTTGAATTATAGGCAATAATGTTTGCCCTGACATAAGTTCAGAAAAGCGAGTCATAACCTTGTTCCTTTATTAAAGATAATGCGGCCGAACTGATGCGGCCTTTAAATTTAGTTAAATACCGGCTTCAGCCATTGCTAACTGAAATATATCTTTTGGCACAATAGCCCCAGGTTGTTGTATAACTGCACCGGCGGCTTTTGCAGCAAGTTGTACTGCGTTTTCAATAGTACACCCCGATAAACGCGCACCTAAATATACACCGTTAAAAGCATCACCCGCGGAGGTTGTATCAACAACATTTTTAACCGGTATAATAGTATGGCTTTGAAGCGTATTGTCGTGTTTTGTCACAACTGATGCTGGACCATTTTTAACAACAATTTCTTCAATTTTATATTTTTGTAAGTATTCAATAACCGCATCTACGCTATGCACATTATAAAGCGTGGTTAAATCTTCAACGCCTGGTAGGGTAATGTCTGCAACAGAAAACGCTAAATGATACTGCGCTTTCGTCTCCTCTGTGTTTTTCCATAAACGCGCTCTGTAATTGGGATCAAATACTATTTTTACTCCGGCATTTTTGAGCTGCGTTACAATTTGCCAAAAGCGCTCACGCGCTCCTTCTTCTATTACAGCGAGTGAAATACCCGAAAAGAAAAACATATCACCTTGTGAAAGTTGCTCAACAAGATCGGGAGTTAAAAAATCAACAATCTTTTTAGCGGCAGCATCACTGCGCCAATAAATAAAGCTACGCTCGCCATGCTCATCCGTTTCTATGTAATACATGCCCGGTACTTTGGTATCGTGAGCAAATACAAACTGAGTGTCTAACTGTTCGCTTTTAAAGCGTTCAAGCATTTTTTTACTTAAGTTATCTTGGCCTAAAGCGGTTACAACAGAGGTCGAAATTTGCGCAAAGCTACGCTTTAAATAAACGGCAGAATTATAAACATCACCTGCAAATGATTGGTGCAGTGTTGCCTCACTCATAGCCCTAAGCTCGACCATGCATTCACCAAGAAAGTAAATATTTTTCATTTTGGAAGTTATCCTATGTAGTTAACTGCTATGCGCTTTATAATACACAGTGGCATAGCAGTTAGTATCGAGATTATTGAGGCTTTTTAAGAGGTTCTATTTTTGGAATAAGGATCCAAACAGCAGCCATTGCAATAATTGCTAATGAGGCACCAATAATAAATGCTGGCGCATAATTACCATCGGCAGTAAGTATAGGAACCAAAGATGTAAGGCCTACAGCACCTAACTTTGCCGCCATACCAGAGAAACCTGATAGTGTGCCCACAGCCTTTTTACCCAGTAAGTCACTCGGTAATGTTTGTACGTTACCAATGGCTGTTTGAAAACCAAATAAAATAACCGCCATAATAAGTACCGCTGTTACTGGGCCACCTGGGTTAGCCATTGCAAGCAGTGCCGGTAGCATAATTAAACAGCCCAATGTTATGGTAAGTTTACGTGTTTTATCGGTATTCCAACCAGATTTGAGCCTGTTTTGCGCTAACAAGCCACCAAACCATGCACCAAACATAGCACCAACATAAGGCACCCATCCGTATATACCAATAGATTTAACATCCATGCCATACACTTCGTTTAGATAAATAGGGATCCAAAAAACAAACAGCCACCAAATAGGATCAATCGCTGCCGAGGCAATAATTACGCCCCAACTTTGCTTACGACACAACAGCTCTGCGGTAGAAGGGTTGTATTCTTCTTCCTCTTCGTCTGTTACATCGCCATTATCATCAACACGTCTTTGGCCGGTTAAAATATACTCACGTTCTTGAGCTGTAAGCCAAGGGTGAGAGCTAGGCGGCGCTTTAACTAAAATTAACCACGGCACTAACCAAAGAAAACCTAAAACACCAATAGCAACAAACACCATTTGCCAGCTAAAGTAAATTGTTAAATAGGCAATTAAAGGGATGGCAATAATACCGCCAATTGCCGCGCCAGAATTAAAAATACCCTGTGCTAAAGCACGTTCTTTAGTCGGAAACCATTCAGCGTTACCTTTAGCAGCACCTGGCCAGTTACCTGCTTCGGCCACACCTAAAATAGCGCGGAAAAAGCTAAAACTAAGTACACCTTGGGCAAATGCATGTGCAATTGTTGCAAGCGACCAAACACCAATTGATAAAACAAAGCCGAGTCGTGTGCCTACCCAGTCAAATATTTTACCAAATATGGCTTGGCCAAAAGCATAAGAAAACACAAACACAATAGAGATATTAGCGTATATTTGTTTACGCTCTAACGCCGATTCATCCGGGAATAAATCCTCAACTATGTCTGGCCAAAGTACACTCAGTGCCTGGCGATCGATATAATTGATAATAGTGGCAAGCGCAATTAGCGCGATAACCCACCAACGTAAGCCTTTAAGTTGCATAATTATTCCTCAATAAAGTCTTCACGAGCTGGGCTAAAGGTATCAATTAAAATACCACCCGTTGGGCAGGTTGCACCATGATCAGCGAAAGGAGGTATTAAACAACTATCACCTGGTTTTAATATTTTAGTCACGCCATCAATATTAAAATGAAATTCACCTTCAACAACATAAGTAACTTGGGAGTGCCTATGCGCATGGTTATAGCCAATAGCCCCTTTTTCGAACCAAATTTTAACGGCCATTAGTTCTTCGTTATAACCCAGCATTTGACGCTTTAAGCCATTACCTAAGTCTTCAATTTCAGTTTCGTTGCCAAATGAAAAGTGTGCACTTTGCTTTTGCATCCTGTTTACTCCTGGTTATTGTTCATCGCATAAACGCCCAGTCGGCTATTTAAGGTGAATACTTTATTTTGAAATTTAAATGTATTTTTTATTGCGTTTTGAGCTTTATTTATAGCCACTAAATACGATTTACCTTTAATACTCAGTTGTACAAGTACTAAGTCATCTTGCTCGGTATATTTAAGTGCCGACACTCGACTAACCGCTTCTAATGTATATTCTTTACTTGGGTTGTATTCACCATGGGGTTCTAATACCGATATAAACGTATGCTGCTTTTGCGCGTTTACACGGCGAATAAAACCGTTTTCATTGCGTAAATTAAATTGCGGATCGTTTGCACCAATTTGAGTAAACAAAAACGACTCGTCACCCTTCACCAAACTGGTTTGCGTATAAAAACGACCGTTATCGTTAAGCCAAGTTACTTTAGCTAAGCCACTTTGTGGTTGTGCCTGCCCTTTTAGCCATAAGTGCTGATAACCATTTTTAGACCCAAGTGCAGCAAGCTGAGTTGTACTGGCTTTTAATTCAAAGCTTGTATCAATAAGCTGACCTTTGTAATGCAGTGGTAAATCAAATTGATGCGCGTTATCGGCAGTAACATTAAATACATCCAGTGCAATGCTGCTTTTAAGCTCTGGTAAATTAATTAATGCCAAGGTACGCTCAAGTTCAACACCTTTATACGCGGTGCTTATTTCACCACTTGATACTGTGCCAAACTCATTGGTTTCAAAAAAGTTTAGTGTAGGATGGTTGTTATTACCCACATCTACATTGGCATTAAAGTGTGTCGTTTCGTCAACCACAACAGTATTGTGTGTAACCGTATGCTTGGCATAGGTTTCGTTTTCAGGTAAGTAGCGCCCGCCGTATTTGGCCTCTACATTTAAAAAACGAGCGGCGCCATAATCAGATACAATTTCGTTACCGTGGTCATAAAACTGCCACGTTAACTTATCAAAATGACCGTGGCCTAAACCTTGTGCTGCTGGCTTAAACAATAAAGCCTGATCGCCCCCTACTTGGGTACGCATAACCACTAAAGCACCTTGCTTACCGTCATTACCATCACCAAAAGCAACCGATTTAAACGAATAAGGTTTTGCCATATCGCTATCGAGTGCTTGTGCTACTTTTAAGCCATCGCCAGAGAGAATTATTTGCTCTTGTTGTTTAGCAATATCTAAATAACCCGCGTCGTTTGTTAAGCCATAAGCAGTAGTAACACCATGCACTAGCTCAATGGTATCTATACCTTTGCTTTTTATTGCATCGTTAATTGGGAAAAACAAACCGTTGTAGCTAAGTTGAATAGTGGTATCAATCGCTTTTAATAAAATACCATCGCGGTATTCAAATATTTTTCTTTGTGGTTCGTTGTTTTCAATTGCCTTCGCAAACGTTACAAACGGCAGTAGTGCAAAGCGTTGATAGTAAGGACCTTCGTTGTAGTAACCTTGTGGCGAAAACAGCATTTCTAACTGCTTAATAAAGCCGCCTTTACCCGACTTTTCTAAATCGTATAACGATTTTTCTACCCACTCTGGCTCACCCAGCACATAGCCTGCCATACCTACACCCGCAGTTGCCCACGTACCATGGTTATGTACTTTATTAAATGTTGATGGTTGGCCTACCGATGTAAATAATGAAACCGGGCGTAATAAATCGTTCTCTATTGTTTTAATATTTGCGGCATTTAACGAATCATAAACGAGATCGTATGCTTGTATTGTGTACACAAGCCACATTGCTTCGTTAAGGCTTTGCCAAAAAAACTTACCAGGGTTTTGAGAGTCAACCTTACGCTGTGGGTGTACATCCAATGTTGGATATAATTTGGCGTAATCAAGTAGCATATCGCGCACATAATTGGCGTATTTATCGTCTTGGCTTAGCTGATAAATAATGCCAGCGTTGTACATAAGTTGGTAATTTTTTTTATGGCGTTCATGTGTATAACCACCACCACCATCTTTAGGTACAGGCACTGTAATAGGGTGTGCTATTTGCTCATCTACTTGCGCTTTTAACAGCTCAAACGCAGTGGCAAACTTGCCACTGCTATTACTGCTAATTGCTTGGCGCATGTGCTTAACATCATCTGTAGTAATTACCAAGTTTGGGTGCGCGGCATGCGCACCCAATGATAAAAACAAGGCAGATACCGCTATAGCAACTGTTTTAAAACGTGTTTGGCATTTTAATAAATACATAATATTAATCTGCCTTATTATTTAAAACGTTATTATTTTTTAACACCGCTGTGTGAGGGCCATTAACTATTAGCTCTTTAACCTTAGGTGTTTTTGTGGCATTAAATGTATTGTTTGAAATCTCAGTTTTTGGCTCCCCTACCGTATGCTCAACAACAATTGGGGCCGATTTAACAAATTCATTTTCTTTAATATTTGTTACCTGAACACCATGCACATAAATGCTTGCTTGTGCTTTATTACGCGCCCCAAAACCAACATTATTAAGCGTGTTATTAATCACTTCTAAATGAGGGCCAAATGTACTTTCGTCTGTACCACCTCGATAAAGCTTAATTAGGCTGCCTTCTACATCATTAAAGGTATTGTTATTAACCGTTACGTATTCAGCGTTATAAACACCTAAATCTTCAATTTCAGTATTTAAGCGTAAAATATCCCCTGTCACATTTGTAAAGCTATTACCTGTTAGAATAATTTCATCAGCCATAGCGCCTTTTCCGGTAACAAAAAAGTGGAATGAATGGTTAATATCTAAAGCAATTAATTTTGAATTGGTCATTACAAAACGATAGTTATCAAGCATGCCCCACTTTTGCGTACGCACAATGCTATTATCAATAGCATCTGGTGCATATTCACCAGAAATAAGTAGCCCTTCTAGTTTTAAGTTACCGCCATCGTGTATTTCAAATAAGGTAGAGCGTTGAAAGGTAAGTTTAGATTTACCACTTTGCTTGGCTTTAATGGTCAAAGTTTTATTAATTTCAACAAGCTTAGACACATCATATTGCCCTGGTGCAAGTTCAAGCACATCACCCGACTGTGCATTATCAATAGCATTTAATAACGCACTAGCACTGGCTTTAACAACATGCGTTTTACCTGAGTCAAACTCAACTATTGCTGGTACTTTTGCATACCAACTAACACCGGTGTCTTCTTTTTTAAGTACTTTTAGGTCGCGCTTTGCACCCACATTTACACTTTTAGATGAAGGGTAAAGTAAGCCGTTACTTGCTTTTTCAAGTGTAATACTTTGCTGTTTTACACCATATTCAAGCTCAGAGAGCACTTTAGTATTTGCTATATTGTTACTTAATACTAACCCGCTAACATCATCAAATGTCGAAAATGGTTGCTTAGCGTCTTGATTAATAATTAAATTATTGTTCATTACACTATTTTTTGGTACAGCACTGCGCTCAGCATCGCTACCTGCAGCAAGTTGAATATGACTAACATTTACAAATGTATTGTTTTCAATTGTTGCGTTTTCAACTTGGTGATAACGATTAATAGATGAGTTTGGCACACCGTTCATAACCGTAAAACCACTACCAAAACGATAGCCGGTTAACCCTTGTAGGTAGTTATTTCTAATAATTTGATCTTTATTAATAACGCGAATGCCACCTGTGTGGTCAACACCATTACCAATAAAAATGTTTTCCTCTACAACATTACCGTTACCATGGCGCAGTGTTAATGTGCCACGCGACTCGTAAAATACGTTATTACGAACAATGTTTTTACCGGCTTTAATAGAAACCGTTTCTACTTCACCATTGGTGCGGTCAAAGTAGTTGTTCTCTACTAATGTGTGCGAATCAGTTAATGAATGATGGCTGGTGCCAACTCGTAGGGTTTCACCACCGTTTGAGCCAAAAGTAGGACGATAACCAAAATAGTTGTTATCTATACGGTGGTAATTTTTTTGGCTTTGCACTGAGTTTAAACGAACTGCAACGGTAACCCCTTTGTTTCGTTTACCCACTAAATGGCTATGATCAAAGCGGTTATGTTGTCCATATAAAGCAACCCAGTAATCTGACTCGCGCTTATCTGGATTACTATAATTATCGATCACTATTTGAGTTACGCGTGAATGGTAGGCTAATTCACTTTTATTTCGACGAAATTCTATTACCGCTGAGCTTGGTGTGTAGCCATCTTTAAATACTAAGCCTGAAACCTCTAAGTATTTACCTGCAAGGCGAAGGTTAGATTGACCAGATAAAATTACTTGGCCTTTAGTTTCCGCGGTTAATAAAATTGGGGCGGCTTTACTTCCTTGGCCTGAAAACAAAATTTCGAAATCATTCCAAGTACCATTTTTTAATATTACTTTATCGCCTGCTACTAAATCGGCTGAGATGCTATTAAAGGCTTGTTTATTCTCTACAAAATAATCTTTGGCAGCTAATTGTGTCGATAAGCAACCAGTGAGAACTAGACTAAGCTTTATTATATTCATTAGACGCATAGTTAACTCTTTTTTATTGTGATTTAAATTTAGGCTTTATGAATGTTGAACAACGGTTTTTGTATAAAGCAGTCAATCTAATCAATCGATAATATTGTGTGTTGCGGCGTTTAAACGCTAATTTAAACGCCATTTTGTATTACTTATTTAACTGCTTAAAGTAATCAAAAATTTCTGGTACGTTGCCCTGTCCCATACCCGCATCAAATGCAGCTTGTAGGTTAGCAGAAGAACCTTCGGCAATTTTTGACTCAGTGCCTAAGTCTTTAACCATTTGCAGGAAGTAACCTAAATCTTTGTTTGCATTAGCAATAGAAAAACCAAGATCGCTTACATTATCAACGGCGTAGTTTTTACAAAATTGCATAAATGGAGAGTTTGATGGACCTGTAGACATAATGTCGAAAAGTTGTTGGCGGTCTACACCAGCACGATCAGCCACTGCAAATGCTTGTGACATTGCACATACTGTTGTCATACCCATAAAGTTATTAATTAACTTAGTAGTATGCCCTGCACCTAGCTCACCTAAGTGAAACACGTTTTCGCCTTGATCTTCTAGCACTGGCTTAACTTTATTAAATGTATCAATATCGCCCGCAGCCATAATATTTAATAGACCATCTTTAGCGTGTGCAGGTGTACGACCTAATGGTGCGTCAATCATACCTGCGCCTTTAGCAGCTAAATCTGCACCAATTTTTTTAGTAGATGATGGAATAGATGTACCAAAATCAACTAATACTGCGCCTTCTTTAATACCGGCTAAAATGCCATCTTCGGCGTAAACAATTTTTTCAACAACAGCAGATGTTGTAAGACAAAACATAACAATGTCTGACCCTGCAGCAAGCTCTTTTGCTGTGCTTGCTGTTTTTGCGCCTCTAGAAACACACGCTGCAACCGCCTCTTTGTTAAGATCCATAACAATAAGATCGTAGCCTTTGTTTTGTAAATTCTCGGCCATGTTGCCGCCCATTAAGCCAAGGCCAATAAAACCAATAGTAGGTTTTGACATAAAAAAACTCCCAATAATTGTGACGTATACTTATAGTCGAATTATTTATACACCTGATAAGCACACTTTATTTAAATTTAAATTCATTAAAATTATTTACCAAAAAGCTTTGGCTGCCATAACCAAATTAAGTATCCAATTTTAATCAACCTGAATAATTTAGCTTAATAAACAATCTAATTTTAATTTAGAACTGCTCTTCTCTACATTGATAAAGCGTTACATTAGTAAAGAATTACCCTTGAGAATGTAAACACCGTATTACCAACCACTTTAATTGTCAACCAATATAATTTACCAAGCAACAACAAAGTAAGATTTAAAACATACTCTTCATCTAAAAATAAAGTTATTAATATGACAAAAAACAATCACAAAATTCAAGGTGTTGATTTTAATTGACTTATATTTATTGTACACCTACCCAACCTAGTGCACCCAAAAATGAAAATTGGTAATAACATTGTAAATTTAATTTAAAGCTTTTTGCTTTGTTACTAAAAAGCTGCAGGCGTAATTGATGGCTCAACTTATTTCAAGACAATAAAAAGGGGGAATTTATGATTTAAGGAACTAATATTAATTAAATTTAACAAAGCTCTCAGAAAAGCTATGCAGGGTAGATGCGCTTTCTTACAGATATAATAAACCTAAATTTAATTTAATAAGAAATGAAAACAATGACTTAAACTAACTATACCTAAGCAACCATGAAAGCCACGGTATTGTTTTTATAGGATAAAGCTATATTGCCAAGCGTTTGATTATTGAAGCTATAAATTGCTAATTTAAAAATATAAGCTAAGTAGAGGTTACAAAGCGAAGTAGTGCTTATCATTTTATACTAAATGCTATTGCTAGGTATTAGGTATTAGGTATTAGGTATTAGGTATTAGGTATTAGGTATTAGGTATTAGGTATTAGGTATTAGGTATTAGGTGTTAGGTGTTAGGTATTAGGTGCTATGGCGGGTATTCTGATTTATTCACTAAAAAAGTAAGTCATACTTTAACATTACAAATGTTAAAGTTAAACGCTTTGGCTGTTGTTTAAATCAATGTTAGATTAATTGGTTACTTATAAAAAATGAAACCGCTAGAAATATATCTAAACGGTTTCATTGGTTAAATTATATTAAAGTAAGTGTATTAACCAAATACTTTCATACGTTCTTCAACCGGTTTAAACTCCTTGTCGCCTGCTGGCTGATCGATAGCGCCAAATACCATTTGTGCATTCAATTCCCAGTCTGCAGCTATGTTCCACTCATCTGCAACTTTTTGATCGATAACTGGATTATAATGTTGCAGGTTGGCACCAATGTCTAAGCTAGCCAATGCTGTCCAAATCGCATACTGATGCATAGCGCTGCTTTGTTGCGCCCAAATTGGAAATTTGTCAGCATACAAAGGTGCAGCTTCTTGCATGTTTCTTACTACGGCTTTGTCCTCGAAGAACAATACCGTACCTGCACCGGCTCTAAAGCCTGCAATTTTATTTTTAGTACCTTGAAATTTTTCGTCGTCACCAACGATAACTCTAAGCGTTTCTTCAGTAATGTCCCACAGTTTGTGATGCTCATCACCAAACAAAACGACGATACGTGCCGACTGAGAGTTAAAAGCTGATGGCGTATGCAAAACCGCGTGCTCAACAAGCTTAACTACTTCTTCGTTAGAAACTGGCAACTGATCGCTTAGAGCATAGATAGAGCGACGCTTCTGTGCTAATTGTTGTAGATCTTTTAAATTTGACATTTTCAATTCAGACATGAGTATCTCCTGTGGTTGTTCAAATATTTAAGTAATTAAAAAACTAATCTATTTACAGTTACTTACCTAAAAGTAACCAAAAACCGAGCACTAACAATAAATAATTCATTATCTTTAAAAATAACACTTTATCCAGTACTTCATTAATTTTTACCCCTAACCAATTACCTACAAATGCCAGTGGGAAAAAGGCCAGTGCAGTTAAAATTGTCTCACCCGTTAACAAGCCGAACGATAAAGCTGCAATAAGTTTTATTACATTCATCATTGCGAAAAATATCGCCGCGGTAGCAACAAACTTACCCGGAGTAAGCCCTATCGCTGTGAAATAAATAATAATGGGTGGCCCACCCGCATGCACTAAACTGCTGGTAATACCGGAGAACATGGACATTATCCCCGCGCCAATTTTATTACTGAGAATTTTAAGCGAGCTTTTTTTAAAGAAAATATTTTTAATTGAAAAAACAATACATATTAAGGCGATTATCAAGCGTAAGTGCTTTGCATTAATAACGTCTATAATTAAATAAGCAATGAGCACACCTACTATTGCCCCAGGAATTAGGGGCAGAAGTAGTTGATTGTCCCATTTTCGCCAGTAACTTCTTACGCTTAACATGTCGCCAATAATTAATAGTGGCAGCATCAGTGCAATGGCTTGCGCTGCTGGCAATTTTAGCATTAGCAGCGGCACGGCAAACACGCCTAATGCCCCTGCAAACGCTGATTTTGAAACACCTATTAACACAACAACAGCTGCTATTAAAACAAGTGTTGTAATATCCATACTAGAAATCCGCCGGTAATTCAAACCATAAGGCTTCAAGTTCAGCTGTTGCTTCAAGGTTTAACTCTGTCGCAGGGTCAACCGCAAAGGCATCACCTGCAGCAAATTCTTTACCATCAACCATTACGCTACCTTTTACAATGTGCAGGTAACCAATTTGCTTACCCGAGGCCAGCATAAACGTTTGTTGCGCGTTTAAAACTAAGCGTGACAAGCTTGCATCTTGATTAATTGACAATGCATTTTCGCCGCCTTCTGGTGTAAGTAATGGCGTTAGTGGACCATTTTGCGCAATACTTTTTTGCTCATAACTTGGTTTAATTCCCATTTTATTGGGCTGTATCCAAATTTGTAAAAACTTAACTTGGTCAGTGTTAGATGCATTATATTCTGAATGCATTACGCCACTGCCCGCACTCATACGTTGTACGTCGCCTGCCGGTACAGTGTGCTTATTGCCTTCACTGTCCTCATGCTTTAATGCGCCTTGCATAACATACGAAATAATTTCCATATCGCGGTGCCCGTGCGTCCCAAAACCTTTACCTGGCATAACCATGTCGTCGTTTATTACGCGCAGTGCTGAAACACCCATATGTTTTGGATCGTAGTAACTGCCAAAAGAAAAACTATGTTTGCTTTGCAACCAACCAAGATCGACCGAGCCGCGCTCTTGTGACTTTCTTATATATTTCATTATAAATTCCTTCATCTATTTCAATGAAGCCAGTTTACTACTGTGTTTATACGATTAAAATTAGCTGTTTTAGTATCAATCATTCTATTTAAAAGAATGTTTATTGTAATTCTTCACATTGGTATCTTAGTTCAGCTAAAAAAGCGCTGGCTGCTGGACCTAAGCTGTCGCCATCTTTAAAGATTAAATGCAACTGCATAGAGCGCTTGCTGTTATGTTGCAAAGGGAGTGTTTTGAGTTTGCCCTGTGCTAGTTCATTTTTAATAGAAGTTAAAGGTAGCCAAGCAAAACCTAAACCACTGCAGATCATATCAATAGAAGTGCGTAAATGACTCACCGTCCAGCGCTGGTTAGCACCTAACCAGCCTGCATCACTTTTACGATGCATACCTGAGTCGCGCACTACAATTTGACGATGACTTTTTAAATCCTCTGCGGTTAAATCTCTCCCCAAAGAATGTAATGTGTGATCTGGATTAGCAACTGCAATAAAGTCTATTTGGCAAAGTTGCTCACTAAAACCTTCTGTTAATGCAACCGGTGAAATAGCAATATCTACATCTGCATTTTCAATCAGTTCCCTTGCCCCACTCAGTACCGACTCCACCAACTCAATTTGCAGCATTGGGTATTGGGCAGAAACAGTATCAAGCACTTTATACAGCCTTGCTTGTGGAAACATTTCATCAACTGCAATTTTTAGGCTCCCTTCTGTGCCTTGACCAAGAGTATGTCCCACTATTTCCAGCTTAGCGGCTTCATCAAGCAAAAAGTTGGCGCGCTTAAGCATTAGCTCACCTGCTTGAGTCAAAACAGTTTTTCGCCCTTCAATTTCAAATAACTTAACATCGAGCGAGCTTTCTATTTTACCCACCGCATTATGAATACTTGACTGGCTTTTATGAATTCCTTGTGAGGCTTGATTAAAGCCACCAAATTGCACCACAGAGCGAAACATTCGCCATTGCTCTAGTGTGACTCTAAGCATGATTACCTCTTATTGCTTTATATTTTATTTTTGTTGTTAATTCTGCAGGCTATCTTCAGACAAGTTAAACTTGAGCAAAACCACACCTAGTTATGATGTATAAATAGATGTGGCTTTTATTCGGATCTCAGGTAATTAGCTATTAAAGCTCAATAGCTTTGGCATTATTTAAGTGGAATAAACTCTTTATCATCACCTGGAATAGTTGGAAAGCGCCCATTTTCCCAATCGTCTTTCGCCTGCTCAATGCGCTCTTTGCTAAATGACACAAAGTTCCAATACAAAAATGGTACTTTTTCAAATTTATCGCCGCCTAACATAATAAAGCGACCGTCACTTGCCAGTGTAATTTCGCTATCGCCTGGCTCTAATAAAATAAACTCATTAGTACCAAACGTTTCACCGTTAACAGTTACTTCGCCACAAATGGTAAATATTGCAGTTTCTTGTTCTGGGTGTGGGCGCTTTATAACACTTCCTTTGCTGGCAACAACATCAATATAAAACATGGGTGAATAGGTTTTAACCGGCGAACTTAAACCATAAGCTTCACCCACCACTAATCGCATCATTACTCCTTCGTGGGTAATGTGCGGTAATTGGTTTTTTTTCACATGATTAAATGACGGTTCAATTTCTGCCATAGCTTCTGGCAATGCAACCCAACACTGTAAACCACTAATTGAATGTGGATTTGCTCGTACTTCAAAGCTTTCACGCTCTGAATGGGTAATACCTTTGCCAGAGGTCATCCAGTTAACATCACCGGGGCGAATTTCTAAATTATTACCCAGCGAATCACGATGTAAAATACTACCATCAAATAGGTAAGTTAGTGTTGATAAACCAATATGTGGATGCGGTCTAACATTTATACCTTGGCCCGCAGGGAAATTATTTGGCCCCATTTGGTCAAAGAAAACAAATGGACCTACCATGCGTTTTTCTTGATGAGGTAAAACGCGTTTTACATTTAATCCACCAATATCATGCTCTTTAGCTTTAAGCACTTTAGCCATAATAAACATCCTCTTAAGTTGCTTTATAAAAATAAACGTATGTTATTTGTAATTTATATACATTCAACTATCTACGATTCATATTGTAATTTAATGATAGCCAACATCCGTTGTTCTTATTTAATTAATGAATAACGCCACTTTAGCCCGCAGCATTCTTTCTTTGAGAATGTTAGCATGTCATTGCAATAATACAAAAGAAACCGGTAATTTACATGGTTGTTTTTTATTCTTATTTTAAATTAAACCGTTCTTATTTTTAGGTTAAAACGTGCATACCTGTGAAAATGTTTATACCTGTAAATAGTGCTGCAGTACAAAATACCAAATAGTTTAGCTAGTTTTATCGCAAAGAAAATTCATAGCATACAAGGTATTTAACTTATTAAGTTGTCTATACTTTAAGCTAAAATATAATTTTAGCACTTAAAATAGTACGCTAGCGCAAAAGTATATTTGCATTAATTGCTATTACTGAGCTTGTTTTTTTTACCCTCAATGGCTTAATATTTATACTAATCCAAAGCTTAAAAACAGCTAATACAATATTATACTAATGTTTGAGTAGCCGTTATTTTAATCAAACTTAACCTTTGGTACATATTTTGTACCAACAGAAAAACCCCGTATCTAATTAATAAATAAAAACAAATAGTTAAATCCATTGAAAAAATGCAATTTTTTAAATTTTTTTCTGGACAATTTATTTTCCTCAGCTAACATCTAGCTAGAACATAGCTATTTCCTCACAACTCTACACGCCCTATGATTTGAGCTTTAACAGACTCTATTTGCGGGAAGTAGATACACACCCTGATATGTATTCGAAGTTTATCTTCATCAGTTTTGCAATTTCAGGCAATTAATTGCCCGCATACTGACATCCGGCGAAGGCTAACAAGCCAACTCCGTCAATTTGACCGAATCCACACATGTGGACGTTCTTAAAGATTTTGCTATCTTAAGGCTATACCCCTGCGCGTCAGAAAAGCCATAAATTTAGCGAAAGGTGCACTGCTGGGCCTATATAAAAGGTATATGTTGGAATGATGACACTTTCCTCCATGCCCGTAACACATCGGGCAGACGCTAAATCTGGGCATAGCTTTGATGCCAATCGCCACTGGGCGGCTTCTTTAACGCTCGGCTTCTGTGCTCAAAACAGCGGCGATACACGTGTTACGCGCATGAATATTGCTCGTCATTATGGTCCATTACGTGTGCAAAGACCTTTTTACCCTGAAGGCAAAGATGGTTGCTGTCACGTGTATTTACTGCATCCGCCCGGTGGGGTTGTGAGTGGCGATGCGCTCAATATCGATATTTCGCTCACTAAAGGTGCGCATAGTTTAATTACCACACCTGCTGCCAATAAGCTTTATAAAGCCGACAGCAACGGGGTTGCATGGAGCCAAACTACTAATTTAAAAGTGGATGACAACGCCATTTTAGAGTGGTTACCGCAAGAAACCCTCGCCTTTGATGGCTCTCGTGGGCTGCAAGTATTTAACATTGAACTGGCTAAAACAGCTAAGTGCCTAGGCTGGGAAATACTAGGCCTTGGTCGCCCTGCCAGTGATTTGCCCTTTGCTACTGGCTGTATTGAGCAGCGCTTTAAGTTAACCCAAGACGGTAAGCCATTGTGGTTAGAGCGTCAAAATTTAGACCCCACTCACCCTAGATTTAACGGTAAATGGGGCCAAGGTGGTGCTACCGTACATGGCACATTTTGGACAGTTGGCTTAAACGATCCAGCAGCAGCTATTGCTGCACTGCGTGAACAACTACCGCCCAGTAATAATTGGGCCGCTACCTACCGCCGTGACGTTTTATTAGTGCGCTATTTAGGGCACGAACGTAACCAAGTATGGAAATTATTTGAACAAGTACGCAACATACTTCGCCCGCTATTAAGCGGACATCAAGCCACCATACCACGGATTTGGTTAACCTAATTTTTAACTGTTTGTCATGGCTAAAAATGACAACAATAATTCTATCGCCTATGCTCTTTAGGTGATTAATTAAACACTATTATTTACCAAGGTGTTAATTATAAGCAGAGCCTAGTTATTGCTTATGATTAGCCTCTTGGCTGAAGAAAACTGTACCGATATTTTAAACATATCGTCTTAGCTTTTGCTTAGGCGAACACACTACCTGTGCCAATTAGTCATAGGTAATTAATATAACAACATCGAGGACTATGGAGTTAGCGATGGAATTAACACCCAGAGATAAAGATAAATTAATGTTATTCACTGCAGGTTTACTTGCAGAGCGACGCAAAGCCAAAGGGCTAAAACTAAATTACCCAGAAGCAATTGCTCTAATCACCTGCGCTATTATGGAAGGTGCGCGCGAAGGACGCACAGTGGCAGAAATGATGGCATTGGGTCGTGAAATGTTGACCCGCGACGATGTAATGGAAGGCATTGCTGAGATGATTCAAGACGTCCAAGTAGAAGCAACGTTTCCTGACGGTACCAAACTGGTCACTGTGCATAACCCTATAGTTTAAGGAAGTTCGTTATGATTCCAGGTGAATATCAACTAAAAAGTGGCGATATTGAACTGTGTGTTGGCCGTAAAAGCATCACCATTAATGTTGCTAATAAAGGGGATCGACCTGTACAGGTTGGCTCTCATTACCACTTTGCCGAAAGTAACCCAGCACTGAGTTTTGATCGCGAGCAAGCCTATGGTTATCGCTTAGCTATTGCTGCTGGTTTAGCAATTCGCTTTGAACCAGGACAAACCCGTGAAGTATCTTTGATCCCCTATTCAGGTTTACGTCGTCTTTACGGTTTTCGTGGTGAAGTAATGGGACCTTTAGACAATAAACCTAAACAGGAGAGCGTGTAATGAAAATATCTCGTCAAGCCTATGCTGACATGTATGGCCCAACCACGGGTGATAGAATTCGTTTAGGTGATACCGAATTATGGGTCGAAATAGAACATGACCATACCCATTATGGTGAAGAAGTAAAATTTGGTGGCGGTAAAGTTATTCGTGATGGCATGGGTCAAAGCCAACGCTGTGATGACGCCGTTATGGACACGGTTATCACTAACGCAGTGATTATCGACTGGTGGGGCATTATTAAAGCCGACGTGGGTTTAAAAAATGGCCGCATTGCTGCTATTGGCAAATCTGGCAACCCTGATACACAGCCCGATATAGACATTATTATTGGCCCAGGTACCGAAATTATTGCCGGTGAAGGTCAAATTTTGACCGCCGGTGGCGTTGATACCCACGTGCACTATATTTGCCCACAACAAGTTGACGAAGCGCTCATGAGTGGCCTAACCACCATGATTGGCGGCGGCACTGGCCCAGCAACAGGCTCAGTAGCTACAACACATACACCGGGGCCATGGCATTTAGGCAAAATGATGCAAGCCGTGGACGATTTACCGATTAATATTGGTTTTCTAGGTAAAGGCAGCGCAAGTACTCCCGAAGCACTTGAGCAACAAATTAAAGCCGGCGCTATGAGTTTAAAAATTCATGAAGATTGGGGCGCAGCACCCGCTTCTATTAGCAATGCTTTAGATGTTGCCGATCGCTACGACATTCAAGTTGCCATTCATGCTGATAGCCTCAATGAATCTGGTTTTGTGCAAGATACTTTAGAGGCATTTAAAGATCGTTGTATCCACACCTATCATACCGAAGGTGCCGGTGGTGGCCATGCTCCTGATATTATTGTTGCTTGTGCTATGCCTAATGTGTTGCCGTCGTCAACTAACCCGACTCGCCCATACACTATTAATACCGTGGATGAGCACCTTGATATGTTGATGGGCTGTCATCACCTCGACCCCAACATTCCTGAAGATGTAGCCTTTGCCGACTCACGTATTCGCCGTGAAACAATTGCGGCCGAAGATATTCTTCATGATATGGGCGTTATTTCGATGATGTCCTCTGACTCGCAAGCTATGGGTCGCATTGGCGAAGTAGTGTGTCGTACGTGGCAAACCGCTCATAAAATGCGCGTGCAACGTGGTTTATTACCAGAAGATGAAGCACTGGGCGCCGATAACTTTCGCGCAAAACGTTACATTGCCAAATACACTATTAACCCAGCTATCACTCACGGTATAAGCCATGAAGTAGGCTCAATAGAAGTGGGTAAATTTGCAGATTTAGTACTGTGGAAACCGCCATTTTTTGGGGTTAAACCATCAATTATATTAAAAGGCGGCATGATTGCAGGTGCGGCAATGGGCGATCCAAACGCAGCTATTTCTACACCACAACCAGTACATTACCGCCGTATGTTTGGTGCATTAGGTAAAGCAGTAAGTGCAACACGTATGACCTTTGTAAGCCAAGCTGCTATGAATACTGGGCTTGAAGAAAAGCTCGGTTTGAAAAGCCAGCTTGTGGCCTGTAAAAATGTGCGACAAGTGCGTAAATGCGATATGAAGCTCAACGATGCTTGCCCAGTATTAACGGTAGATCCGCAAACGTATGAGGTTCACGCTGACGGTGTATTACTTACCTGCGAACCTGCAACTGAATTACCGTTAGCCCAGCGCTACCATTTGTTTTAATCCATTTTTAGGACAATTTAATGTTTGAATTAACAAAAAGAATAGATAGCAACACACAAGATGCTGTGTTCGATACCCTCACTTTGCCATACGAGTTACGTATTCGTGGTCGCCTAAAAGCAGTGACCGACAATGGTCATGATGTTGGTTTATTTCTTGACCGTGGCCCAGTGCTTCGTAATGGCGATTTACTGCGTGCCAGCAGCGGCGAAGTATTTAGTATTAGCGCTGCCGATGAGCCGGTTACCACAGCATACATAGAAAACGGCTTGCCTTTGGCACGTTTATGTTACCACTTAGGTAACCGCCATGTGTCACTTGCAATTGGCGTTGATGCTGATGGTCGCCATTGGATACGTTTTCCGCCAGATCATGTATTAGAAGAGTTAGCGGTACTTTTAGGCGCGCAATTAACGCACCATCAAGCACCGTTTGATCCAGAATCTGGTGCATATGCACACGCAGGTCGTGAGCAATCGCATGCTCACTCCCATGAACATTCACATGCCGATGGTCATACTCATGCACACTAATACTGAGCCAACACAAAGCAGTGATCTGGCATTATTGGGCTTGATGCAATTGATCAGCCCTGCGCTGCCAATTGGTGCTTTTGCTTGGTCTCAGGGGTTAGAAAGCGCGTTTGAACTTGGCTGGGTTACTAATGAGCAACAACTTGGCGAATGGTTAGAAGGTGTGCTTGACGACGGTTTAACGCGCTGCGAATTACCGGTACTTGCTCGGCTACAAAACTGCTGGGCTAAAAGCGACAGCGAAGGTTTAAGCTACTGGAACGAATGGCTACATGCAAATCGTGAAACTGCCGAATTAAGCGATGAAGATACTCGCTTAGGCTTAGCCCTGATGCGTTTGCTCAACAGTTTACAGTTACAGCCACAAATCGAGCAAGGACATGCAGCATTACCGCAAGACCCAGGTTATGTCACCGTTTTTGCCTGGTTAGCGCAGCAGCGACAAATTCCAGTACGCCAAAGCTTACTCGGGTTTGTTTGGGGCTGGTTAGAAAACCAACTGGCGGTTGCCTGTAAAGCAATGCCGCTTGGCCATACTGCAGCGCAGCGTTTAATTGAGCAATTACGGCCTAAAATGGTTATCGCAATCGACACTGCATTAGCATTAGCCGACGACCAACTTGGGCCAATTATGCCTGGCTTAGCGCTTGGTAGTGCACAGCACGAAACACAATATTCAAGATTATTTCGAAGCTAATACGCTTCTATATACATAAGGAAAACAGCAATGACACATTGTTTACGAATCGGCGTTGGCGGCCCAGTTGGCTCTGGCAAAACAGCTTTATTACGTCAATTATGTAAAGCATTGAAAGATCACTATGATATCGCCGTGGTTACAAACGATATTTATACCCGCGAAGATGCTGACTTTTTACTTAAACACGACGCACTCCCAGCGGACCGTATTTTAGGAGTAGAAACAGGTGGTTGCCCACATACGGCAATTCGTGAAGATGCTTCTATGAACTTAGCTGCGATTGACGACTTACAAGCACGCCACCCCAATTTAGAAATAGTACTGGTTGAATCTGGCGGCGATAACTTATCAGCTACTTTCAGCCCAGAGCTTTCTGATTTAACACTTTATGTGATTGACGTGTCTGCTGGCGACAAAATTCCACGTAAAGGTGGCCCAGGTATCACTAAGTCTGACTTATTAATAATTAATAAAATTGATATCGCAGAATATGTACATGCTTCGTTAGAGGTAATGGAACGTGACTCGAAAAAAATGCGCGGTGAACGCCCTTTCGTTTTTGCTAACCTTTACGATGGTGTTGGCTTAGAAGAAATCATCAGCTTTATTTTAAAGCAAGGCATGTTACCTGAACGCCGACCTGGCAAGCCAAATAGTATTAATTAAGCAACACAATTTTTAATCAAAACACAATTCAATAGTAAAAAATATAAACGGAGAATAGTATGAAAATAATGACCAAATTACTGATGGGATTAGGCCTAATGCTAACAGCTACTGCAGCTTTAGCCCACCCTGGTCATGGCGTTGAAACCCATAACGGTTTTCTTAGTGGCTTGTTACATCCACTGATGGGTATTGACCACTTATTAGCAATGGCAGCAATTGGCTTTTGGAGTATTCGCCAAAGCACAGCAATGAAACGCGGCGCGCCATTATTTGTAGTTGGCGGCATGGTTTTAGGTGCGGCCCTTGCTTGGAGTGGCTTAAGCTTTGCAGGCGTTGAAACCGGTATTGCAATGACCGTATTACTAGCCGGTATTTTAATTGCCACTATGGCTAAATTACCAACCGTATTAGGCGCAAGCTTAGTCGCTTTATTTATGCTTACACATGGTTATGCCCACGGTGCAGAAATGGCTGAAGGCGCAAGTATATTGAGCTACATGGCAGGCTTTGTTGTTGCTACTTTAGCTATCACCTTTATTGGTCGTGGTTTAGGCACACTTATGCTAAAAGCTGATAACCGCGCTACCCGTGCACTTGGCGGTGTTGTTGCTGTAATTGGTGGCGTATTGGCAGTTGGCTAATAGCAACTGAATTTATTATCCCCATTAGGGTAGCTTTACTGTCGCTAACATAGTTGATGCTATGGTTACCCTTACCTTCAAATCAATGACTATCGAGCAGCAGCTAGATAGTCTGCGAGAATAAACCCACTTTTAATGTGGTTAATTTTAACCTCATTATAACTATCTCAGCTAGGAGAAATATCAAGATGAGCGGCACAATCATAAAGCTTTCAAGAAACACCAATAATGCACCAAGCAGCACTGTAGCTACACAAACAGTTGCTTTTTCGCATTACAATAATATTTCAGCACAATTACCGATTGCTCCTAAAAGCGGTAACATTGTAGCTGATGATATAAAAACACAGGCAAAACAGTGTTTAACAAATATTAAAGCGGTTATTGAAAGTATTGATCATGTTATGGACGATGTGATTAAAATTAATGTGTTTTTAAAAAACATCACAGATATTGATGCTGTAAACGACGTATACGCTAGTTTCTTCCAAGACTACTTACCAACACGCACAACAGTTGCCGTGGCAGCTTTACCGCTAGAGGGTGCATTAGTACAAATGGATGCGCTTATCTCTAATGGCGAAGGTACTACACCACAAGCGCCTTGCGATTTAATTAAAGTAGCAAAAAATAGCAATAATGCACCTATATGCCCAGTGTCTACGCATACAGTTGCTTTTTCTCATTACAATAATATTTCTGCTCAGTTACCTGTCGATCCTAAATCGGGAGAAATAGTAACCGGTGGTATAAAAAATCAGACTAAACAGTGTTTAAGTAATATTAAAGCTATTTTAGAGAGTATTGACGTACCCTTTGACGACATAGTTAAGGTAAATATATTTGTTAAAAACCCAGTAGATATTGACGCAATAAACGAAGTTTATACAACCTTTTTTCCAGACTCAGCTATTGCCAGAGCTGTAGCTTACGTACCAGCAAGATCAACCATGGTTGTTGCAGCACTACCTATGGATGCTTTAGTACAAATTGATGCAGTTATATCCCATGGAGATGGCACACCACCACAAGCAGTTGAGGACAGACACGGCATTATTATTAGAGCAAGTAACACACAAAATGCACCAATTAATGCCCTATCTACACAAACAGTGGCATTTTCGCACTACAACCATATTTCAGCACAATTACCCATTGATGCAAAAACGGCTAATCTTGTAGCTGATGACGTAACAACACAAGCAACACAGTGCTTAAACAATATTAAAGCCATTGTAGAGAGTATTGATCATGTTATGGACGACCTTGTAAAAGTTAACATTCAAGTTAAAAACATTAGCGATATTGCCGCTATTGATAAAGTGTACGCCAGCTTCTTTAAAGGTGATTTGCCAGCAAGAACTGTGGTAGGCGTATCAGCTATCCCTATGAACGCGCTAGTACAAATTGATGCGGTAGTGTCTAACGCTGAAGGTACGCCACCTAAGTTATAATTGTAAACTTGGGTTTATAAGCAATGGTGATTAATCACCAACTAAATACAAACATGACTTTAAACGTTAAGTTTGCATAAATAAGGGCAGCGCAAAATCCACTCGGATCTCTACGCTGCCCTTTTTAATTTTTGCGTCTCCACTATTATCTTGAATTTAAGTAATTAAATACAGATTGCACAATATTGAATACAAAAGCTGCCCAATATTTCTGTGTACATAATAATTTCACCTAGTCATAAGTGTATTTTAAATATACGACATTATGTTTACCTGCTTCCCTATTAGCTGGTAACGGCTCGTGCTATGGTTGAAACGTAAACTAGTTAAAAATAAAAGTGTTTAATAAATATGTATTAAATACTCAGTGCACATTCTAATCGTTAACATTAAACGAATAAGGATAAAAAATGAGTAATAATGTAGATATTAATAATCGCCCTGATTACGACCATGTAATACAAGATATAGCTGATTATGTATTAAATTATAAAGTAAGCAGCAAGGAAGCACTCAATACTGCCCGTAACTGTTTAATAGACACTTTAGGGTGTGGGCTATTAGCGCTGCGATTTCCTGAATGCAGCAAACTCCTCGGCCCTATAGTAGCAGGTACTATTGTGCCTAATGGTGCACGCGTACCGGGCACATCTTTGGTACTCGACCCTGTAAAAGCGGCATGGGATATTGGCTGTATTATTCGCTGGCTCGATTATAACGATACTTGGTTGGCCGCCGAATGGGGTCATCCGTCAGATAACTTAGGTGCTATTTTAGCCGTTGCTGATCATCTATCTCAAGTGAGACTGAGCAAGGGTGAACAACCTTTAACAATGCGCGAAGTGCTAGAAGCCATGATCATGGCGCATGAAATTCAAGGCGTAATAGCGCTAAAAAATTCGTTTAATCGGGTGGGTTTATGCCACGTATTATTAGTACGGGTTGCATCTACTGCGGTTACCACTAAAATGATGGGCGGCAATAAACAACAAATTATGGCCGCTATATCACAAGCTTGGGTAGATGGCTCAGCGCTGCGTACCTATAGGCATGCACCCAATGCAGGCTCTCGTAAATCATGGGCTGCTGGCGATGCAACTTCCCGAGCTGTTCATTTAGCTGATATATCTATGCGTGGTGAAATGGGCATTCCAAGCGTGTTAACAGCCCCGCAATGGGGGTTTTATGATGTCTCTTTTTCTAAAACCAACAAAGACCAAGCACTTAAACCTGAGGCCGAACGGCAGTTTTTATTCACCCAAGACTACGGCAGTTATGTTATGGAAAATATTTTATTTAAAATATCGTTTCCTGCTGAGTTTCATGCCCAAACAGCCGCTGAAGCGTCGGTTATTTTACATCCTCAGGTAAAAGATCGGTTAGCTGATATTGATAAAATTGTTGTGCGTACTCACGAGTCGGCCATTCGTATTATTTCAAAAACGGGTTCCCTTGCTAACGCAGCCGATCGCGATCATTGTTTACAATACATGATTGCAGTGCCGTTAATATTTGGCAATTTAACCGCTGATCATTACGAAGACGAATTTCATAACGCACACCCGATTATTGATGAGCTGCGCAACAAAATGCACATTGTAGAAGATGCACGCTTTACCAAAGAATATTTAGAGGATGATAAACGCTCTATCGCCAATGCTATTCAGGTATTCTTTAAAGATGGCAGTAGCACCGAGGACATAGTTATAGAATACCCTGTGGGTCATCGTCGCCGTCGTGAGGAAGGGATACCACTATTGGAGCAAAAATTTAAAGCTAATTTAGCATCCCGCTTTGAGAATAAACAATGCCACACTATTTTCACGCTTTGTAAAAATCAAACAGCGCTTGAGGCCATGCTTGTAAATAGCTTTATGGACTTATTTGTTATTGAGTAAGTACACCGCTGGCTGGTTTATTAAAGCGCGTAAATTTAATTATATGGCCAAGTAGTTAAGGCCATAACTTTAAAAGTCACAACTCGCGCCAATAAGAGGATTTAATATGACTGAGCAAAATGAACACAGTATCGCAAACTTTGCAGCGTTAAAAACCGCCATAGTAAATGCAGAAGAAGAGTCAGTAAAAGCGCTATTAACAAAGCAACCTATGCAAGATCTTGAAAAAAGTTACCTAATCGATTTAGCCAAATTAAACAGTAATCAGGCTATTTTAAAGATACTCGAAGATATTCCCGTTAAAAAATAGCTCATAGCCCTTATACTAAATAGCCAATAAAGCTGTGCTATGTATTAGCACAGCTTTATTTAAATATTTTCAAAGTGATAGCTAATATATTTATTATAAACTTCGCCCGGCTTTAGTATTGAGTTTTCAAAATCTGGAAAGTTTACTGCATCGCTATAATTTTGAGCTTCTAAACACACTCCCTGATCAGGGCTTAATGGTGCGGCTAAAAATGCACCAGTATAAAGCTGTATAGATGCTTGGTCGGTGTACAACGACATTTTAACTTTATTGCGTAATGAGCTTAATACCGCTGCAGCTTTGTTTGCTTGTGGCTGATTTATAACAAAACAATGATCAAACCCTGTTGGCCCTGTTAGTTGTGGGTGCTGAGCTGACTGCAGACGCTGGCCAATAATAACCGGTTGGTCAAAACAAAAGTCACTATTTTTGACACTTAACACTCTACCCGTTGGTAAGCTGTTATTGTCACGCTCTAAATAGCTGGCCGCATTTATTTGTAACGTGAGTGGCAAGCAATTTTGCTCACCTAAATTAAAGTAGCAATGATTAGTAGCGTTAATAGGGGTTGCTTTATTTGTGGTTGCGCTAAAACTCATAGTCAACTTATTATCATGTGATAAATGATAACGTATTTGCATTTCAACCTTGCCAGGAAAGCCTTGGTCGCCATCTTCTGAGCTTAAGCTCAAAATCACTTCGTTGGCAGTACTCGATTGCACTTGCCAAAAACGCAGAGAAAAGTTATCCGCCCCGCCATGTAAGCAATTTTCACCATCATTTTTACTCAGTAAATATTGCTCACCTTCAAGCTCAAAACTCGCACCACTAATACGATTAGCAACGCGACCACAAGTAGCACCTAAATAATAAGTATCGGTTAAATAACGATTGGTATCGGCATACCCGACTGTCATTTCTGTGGGTGTATCGTTTACCGGAAATAAAATAGATTTAACCCGCGCGCCATAATTTAATATTTCGACCCGCATGCCTTGCTCATTGCTTAATATATAACTGTGTAATTGATTCATTTACTGTTTTCTTGTTATGTCTATTAGAACACAAAAAAATCAAAGCAACCTAAGCTGCTTTGATTCACTATATTTTGCGTTAAACACGTGAGCAGATAGCTATGGCTGTCATACTCACTTAGTAAGCATTCTGCATTACCACCAAGTAGTATACAAAGCGATTAAGATGATAACTACACCCAATGCCGCTATGTTGAAGTTGCTTGAGGTTTTAAAGTTAACATCGTCTAGGCTAACGCTACTGTCTTGGCCTTTATCTGGCTTAGCTAATGATACAATTACACACAATGCCAAACACAGTAAAAATACTAAGCCAACTCTGTCCATAAATGGCAACGCCACCCAGTAAACTTTTAACAGGATTGAGAATACAGCCGAGCCAATTGCAGCAGCTAACGCACCCGCTGAACTGGCTTTTGACCAAAACATACCCATTACAAAAATCACTACAATACCTGGAGTAAAGAAACCGGTGAACTCTTGAATATATTGAAACGCTTGATCGAACTTACCTAATAATGGCTCTGCCACAACCAAGGCTATAGCTAAAGATATTAATGCAGCTGAGCGGCCTATAAATACATAATGTTTTTGTGATTTACCTGGTTTTAACTTGCTGTAAATATCCATAGTGAAAATAGTTGAAATACTGTTAGTCATAGAGGCAAGTGATGAAACAATTGCCGCCACTAATGCAGCAAAAATAAGACCTTTAATACCTGTTGGCATTAACGCCATCATAGATGGATACGCTTGATCTGGCGTGGTAAGTTGCGGGTATAAAACAACCGCAGCAATACCTGGCAACACTACAATTACTGGCATTAGTAATTTTAAATAGGCAGCAAAGGCAATACCTTTTTGTGCTTCTTTAAGGTTTTTAGCGGCAAGTGCGCGTTGAATAATATATTGATTAAATCCCCAGTAGCTAATGTTCATTATCCACAGGCCACCAATTAATACAGATAAACCAGGTAAACTCATATAATGCGGGCTATCTGGGCTTAAAATCATATCAAAGTGGTTTGGAAGCTGATCAGTTAAAACGCCAAAGCCTGCTATTATTCCGTCGCCATCTGCTACTGCATCAAGTGCTAAGTAACTTAAAAATAAGCCACCAAATACCAGCAGTACTACTTGTAAAATATCGGTATAAGCAACGGCTTTCAAACCACCATAAAGTGAATAAGCGACTGAAAATAAGGCTAAAAAGATCATTCCGTACATCCAGTCAACACCGGCAACAGTTTCTATTGCTAAACCACCAAGCCATAAAACAGCGGTTAAATTTACAAATACATATACCGCTAGCCAAAACAGCGCTAACACTGTTTTAACTTTGCTATCAAAGCGTTGCTCTAAATATTGCGGCATAGTAAATATTTCATTTTTAAGAAATATCGGCAGCATATATTTACCTACAATAATTAAGGTAATTGCCGCCATCCACTCATAAGATGCAATAGCTAAACCAATCGCATAGCCCGAACCAGACATACCAATAATTTGTTCTGCCGATATATTTGAGGCAATTAATGATGCACCAATTGCCCACCAAGGCAGTGCTTTACTAGCAAGAAAGTAGTCTTCGGTATTTTTACTAGCACCTTTCTCCTCTCGCGAGATCCACAGCGCGAGTACTAATAACCCCACCACATAAGTAACAAATATGGCAATGTCGAGCGGTTGTAATTTCATAGCTTTAACCTTGTTGTCTTATTGATTTTTATTGTGTTTTATTAATTACTAAAAGCACCTTGCGAAGCCAGGCATACGTAAACGTCTGCTTGAAGCCCTGTTTTTGCATAATAATGTGTATCAATAGCGTTACGTACTTGCTCAACTAAATGATCCGGTGTTAAAGCAACGATACAACCACCAAAACCACCACCGGTCATACGCACTCCGCCTTTATCGCCTAAAACTTGAGCAGTAATATCTACTAAAAAGTCTATTTGAGAGGTAGTAATATCAAAATCATTTTTCATTGATAGGTGCGATTGTGCCATAAGTTGGCTCATAGTTACCATATCATTGACGTTTAGCGCTTTGAGAGCTAGTTCGGTACGGGTATTTTCAGTGACTATATGTTTAGCGCGCTTATATATTAATGGCGGTAAATTAGCTTGCTCTGCTTCTAGTTCCTCAAGAGTAACATCGCGCAATGCCGGTTTATTAAAGTGCTTTGCTGCAGCTTCGCATTGCTCGCGTCGGGTATTGTATTCGCTGTCGACCAGCCCTCTTTTAACATTAGAGTTAACAATAACTAACAACATTCCCTTTGGAATAACAGCATATTCAAAGGTTAAACTTCTGCAATCGAGCAACATGGCATGCCCTTGCTTACCCATCGACGAAATTAATTGATCCATAATGCCGCAATTACAGCCGACAAAGTTATTTTCAGCTCTTTGTCCCATGAGTGCCGCTTTAACACCATCGAGCGGAATATTGTTTAATGTTGCAAACGTTTTTAAAAGAGCAATTTCAAAACTAGCTGATGAGCTCAAACCCGTACCTTGTGGCACATTGCCCGACACTACTAAGTCGGCACCGCTAATATTTGGGTAGCTTTGCATTAATGCTTGTAGTGTGCCGCGAATATAGTTAACCCACATTTGTTGGCTAAATTCTATTTTATCTAGGCTAAAACTATTGGTTTCGTTGTTACAATCAATTGCTAAGACGTTAATGTTGCGATCAGCTCGCACTTTTGCAGCAATGTCGGTGCCAAAATTAATCGCAGCGGGTAGCACAAAACCATCATTATAATCTGTGTGTTCACCAATAAGATTAACGCGCCCAGGTGCATGAAATAGCTGCTCTGGCGGGCAATTAAAATGTTGTTCAAATTGGCTAATAAGCATTGTAGTTCTTGGCATTACTTAGCCTCCTTATAATGTACGTTTGGTACATCACGTAATCTTTGTGCTGCTTGCTCTGGAGTTAAATCACGTTGTGATTCTGCCATCATTTCGTAGCCCACCATAAATTTACGCACAGTAGCTGAGCGTAACAATGGTGGGAAAAAGCTGGCATGGAGCTGCCATTCACTGTGCTCTTGCCCATCATAAGGCGCGCCGTGCCAGCCCATAGAATATGGGAACGAGCAATTAAATAGATTGTCGTATTTAGTGGTAATTTGTTTTAATGCATCGGCTAGAGTTACCGCTTGTTCTCGGGTTAAGTCGACCATACGTGTTAACGCAAAACGCGGTAATAATAAGGTTTCAAATGGCCAGCCTGCCCAGTACGGTACAACCACCAGCCAATCTTCATTTTTAACAACAACACGCTCGCCCGACTGCGCTTCACGCTGAGCGTAATCAAGTAATAAGTTACTGTTATATTTTTTAGCATAGTCGCTCAGCGCATGTTGTTTTTTATTTACCAAAGTAGGTAATTGCTGCTGCGACCAAATTTGGCCATGCGGATGCGGATTTGAGCACCCCATCATCGCCCCTTTGTTTTCAAATACCTGCACCCAGTTATACTTTTCGCCTAACTCTAAGCACTGGCTTTGCCATGTTTTAACAATGTCGGTAATGGCGCTAATACTAAGTTGCGGTAAGGTTTTGCTGTGATCTGGAGAGAAGCAAATAACACGACTTTCGCCTTGCTCTGTGGCCATTTTAAATAGCGGATCATCTGTTTTAAATTCTGGAGTATCAATTTTCAGAGCTGAAAAGTCATTAGTAAACACGTAAGTTTTTTTATAGTTGTCATTAACTTCACCGTTTATGCGAGTATTACCAGCACATAAAAAACAGTTTTCATCATGACTTTCTCTAACGTCTTCATCAAGAGTTTCAACTTGTCCCTGCCAAGGTCGTTTGGCACGATGCGGTGAAACTAACACCCACTCATCAATCAATGGATTGTAGCGACGATGTGGATGCTCAGTTGGGTCAAAAATTGTATCCATAAATATCTCAAATGTGGTTTATGATAAAACTAAAAAGGGTAAACGCTTACCCCACTATTTGCAACCTAAAAAATCAACATATACAGCCCACGTTAAATAGTGTAAATTTTATTATTAACAGGATGTAGAAAACGATTACCCGTCAATGACAACAATAAAAGATGTAGCCAGAATTGCAGGCGTGTCTATCGCCTCGGTATCTCGTGTAATTAATAATGGCCCTAAAGTAAGTAAGGCAACCATAGAAAAAGTAAATAAAGTAATGCAAGAGCTTGGCTACACGCCCAATGCTAATGCACGTGCTTTAGTAACCCGAAAAAGTATGACCATAGGCGTGGTGATCCCCGAACTTAGCGATCCATTTTTTGCATCATTAGCCAGCGGGGTAGATAAAGTAGCCCGCGAAAATAATATGCAATTGCTGTTAAGTACCGCAGGACAAAGTGTAGAATCTGAACGCGCAGCTATTAATTTATTACTTGAGCGCCGCTGCCAAACTGTTGTTATGCATAGTAAAATAATTCCTGACTGCGAACTAATCACCTTATGTGAAAAACTCCCTGGCTTAGTGCTTATCAATAGACACATTGAGCAAATAAAACATAAATGTATTTGGTTAGATAACGAAGAAGGTGCAAAAATAGCAGCGCGGCATCTAATGGCGCTCAAACATAAAAACATTGCCTGTATAAGCAGCAAGTATCAAATTGAAGATCCTGCGCTACGCCTTAATGGTTTTTCGGCAGAACTAAATATGGCAGGTAATCCAATTAGCCCTGCGCTGATTAAATACGCGGAGCCTACCCTACAAGGCGGACAAAGCGCTGCGCAAAACTTATTAGCCTCTGGGCAGCCCTTCAGCGCTATTTTTGTTTATAACGATGCTATGGCTATTGGTGCTATTTCAACACTTGAAGATAATGGCTATAAAGTACCCGGTGATGTGTCGGTGATTGGTTTTGATGATGTGCTGATTGCGCGTTATTCAAGGCCAAAACTAACCACTTTAAACTATCCCATTGAAAAAATGGCGCAGCATGCAGCTCAGTTGGCGTTAACACACTTTAAAAATGAAATAGTTGAAAGTGTCAGTCACAGTGAGCATAAATATTTACCCCGCTTGGTCAAACGAGAGTCAACGAGTATCAAAAATAGCCCATAAACAAAAAAGTTGATGAGTAATACCCTAAAGTATTACCGCATCAACTTATGCATAAATTATAAATAACTTAATCGTAATTAAAACAATGCTTTATTGCGGTACTCTTACCACGCCTTCCATTAGTACCCGTGCACTGCGGCTCATACTGGCTTTAGTTACTTGCCAGTTACCATCCGTATTTGTAGCGTGTGCGCCTACTTTTAAGGTGCCCGATGGGTGACCAAAGTTAACTTCACTCAATGCCCCGCCACCAGCGGCTAAATTAACTAACGTACCATCAATTGCCGCAGCGGTACCAATAGCTACTGCTGCTGTGCCCATCATTGCATGGTGTAATTTACCCATAGACATAGCGCGCACTAACAAGTTAATTTCACTGGCGTTAATTTGCTTACCGCTTGACGCTTTGTAATTTTGTGCTGCACCAACAAATGCCACTTTAGGTGTATGTTGGCGTGCTGCTGCCTCATCAATATTTTGTATGAGTCCCATTTTAACTGCGCCATAGGCACGAATGGTTTCAAGCTTTTCAAGCGCTGCTGCATCTGCGTTTATATCATCTTGCAATTCAGTGCCGGTATAACCAATGTCGCTTGCATTAACAAAAATGGTGGGAATGCCTGCGTTGATCATCGTCGCTTTTAAAGTACCGACTCCCGGCACTTCTAGGTCATCAACCACATTGCCAGTTGGGAATAACGCCCCATCACCATCTGCAGGGTCAATAAATTCCAGTTTTACTTCAGCTGCTGCAAATGTAACGCCGTCTAGCTCAAAGTCACCGGTTTCTTGTACTTCGCCATTAGTCATAGGTACATGCACTAAAATGCTTTTTTTAATATTGGCTTGCCACACACGTACAACAGCAACGCCATTATCGGGTACACGGCTTTTATCAACTAAATCATTACTAATAGCAAAAGCACCGACAGCTGCGGTTAAATTACCGCAGTTGCCGCTAAAATCAACAAACGCTTTATCTATTGCCACTTGGCCAAATAAATAGTCAACATCGTGATCGGCTTGCTCACTTTTACTTAAAATAACTGTTTTACTGGTGCTAGATGTAGCACCGCCCATACCATCGGTTTGTTTGCCGTACGGATCTGGGCTGCCAATAACGCGCAGTAATAAGTTATTACGTGCCTCACCTGCCACTTGGGCAGGCTTTGGCAAGTCACTAAGGTTAAAAAACACCCCTTTGCTAGTACCGCCACGCATGTATGTGGCAGGTACTTTAATTTGTGGTTTAAACATAATTAACCCTGCCCTTATGCTGTTTTTGTAGCTTCTAAAAAGTCTTGTGCAAAGCGTTGTAATACACCACCTGCAGCATAAATAGACAGCTCTTCTTGTGTATCTATACGACATTTCATTGGTACGTTTAGTACTTCGCCATTTTTACGAGTGATCGACAAGTTAAGTGTGCAACCAGGGGTTGGTTCACCCGCTACATCGTAACTTTCACTGCCATCTAGTTTGAGTGTTTTACGAGTTGTTCCCGCTTTAAACTCTAACGGTAAAACACCCATACCCACTAAGTTAGTACGGTGAATACGCTCAAACCCTTCAGCTGCAATTACTTCAACACCCGCGAGTCTTACGCCTTTTGCCGCCCAATCGCGCGACGAGCCTTGGCCATAATCTGCGCCAGCCACAATAATAAGTGGTTGCTTACGCTGCATGTATGCTTCGATTGCTTCCCACATGCGAGTATTTTTTCCCTCTGGTTCTATGCGCGCGTACGAACCTTGCTTAATTTCGCCGCTTTCATCAAGTACCATTTCATTTAGCAATTTAGGGTTAGCAAACGTAGCGCGCTGCGCTGTTAAATGATCGCCCCTATGGGTTGCGTATGAGTTAAAGTCTTCCTCAGGTACGTTCATTTTTAATAGGTATTCACCCGCGGCACTGCTGGCCATTATCGCATTTGAAGGCGATAAGTGATCGGTTGTAATGTTATCGCCAAGTACTGCCAGTGCACGCATACCTGTCATGGTACGCTCGCCCGCTAATGCACCTTCCCAATAAGGAGGTCGGCGAATATAAGTGCTTTCTGGACGCCATTCGTATAGCGGGTCGTTATCTTCACCGTAATCTACGGTTAAGTTAAACATGGGCTCGTATACTTTTCTAAATTGCTCTGGCTTAACGCTTTGCTTAACTACTGCGTCAATTTCTTCATCTGACGGCCATAAATCTTTAAGCGTAACGTCGTTACCTTGCTGATCTTTACCCAGTATATCTTTTTCAATATCAAAACGAATCGTACCAGCAATTGCATAAGCAACAACCAAAGGCGGCGATGCTAAAAAGGCTTGTTTGGCGTAAGGATGAATACGACCATCAAAATTACGGTTACCCGACAGTACCGCGGTGGCGTATAAATCGCGATCAATCACTTCTTTTTGAATTGCAGGGTCAAGCGCGCCGCTCATGCCATTACACGTAGTACAAGCAAAACCAACAATACCAAAACCTAGTTGTTCAAGTTCGGTAAGTAAGTTAGCGTCTTCTAGGTATGATTGCACGGCTTTAGAGCCCGGTGCTAATGAGGTTTTTACCCAAGGCTTACGCGTTAAACCCTTGGCGTTAGCGTTACGCGCAAGTAATGCCGCGGCAATAACGTTACGTGGGTTACTGGTGTTTGTACAACTGGTAATAGCGGCAATGATACACGCGCCATCTGGCATTAAGCCTGCTTCGTTTTCTACTACGCCCGAAATACCTTCTTTAGCTAAATCGCTTGTAGATACACGGCGATGTGGATTTGATGGCCCAGCAATGTTGCGCCCCACACTTGATAAGTCAAACTTAAGCACGCGATCGTACTGCGCTGTTTTTAAGCTATCGCTCCACAGGCCGGTGGTTTTAGCGTAGTTTTCTACCAGTGCAATTTGCTCTTCTTCACGACCCGTTAAACGCAAATAATCTATGGTCATATCGTCGATGTAAAACATCGCCGCTGTGGCGCCAAATTCAGGCGTCATATTTGAAATAGTGGCACGATCGCCCAGTGTAAGTGCATCTGCACCTTCACCGTAAAATTCTAAGTACGCTGATACCACACGCTGCGCGCGTAAAAATTCGGTAATTGCCAGTACGATATCGGTAGCGGTAATGCCCGGTTGGCGCTTACCTGTTAGCTCAACCCCTACAATGTCTGGCAGGCGCATGTACGAAGCGCGCCCTAGCATTACGCTTTCTGCTTCAAGGCCACCTACACCCACAGCAATAACACCCAGTGCATCAACGTGTGGAGTATGGCTGTCTGTACCTACTAAGGTATCTGGGAAGGCAATACCATCGCGGTTTTGAATTACCGGCGACATTTTTTCAAGGTTAATTTGATGCATAATGCCGTTACCTGGCGGGATCACATCAATATTTTTAAACGCTGTTTTGGTCCAGTTTATAAAATGGAAACGGTCATCGTTACGTCTGTCTTCTATAGCACGGTTTTTTTCAAATGCATCGGGATCAAACCCTGCATGCTCTACCGACAAAGAGTGATCTACAATTAATTGCGTAGGTACAACTGGGTTTACTTTAGACGGATCGCCACCTTTAGCAGCAATCGCGTCACGCAGTCCAGCTAAATCAACCAGTGCAGTTTGACCCAAAATATCGTGACACACTACACGCGCCGGATACCAAGGAAAGTCTAAATCTTGTTTGCGTTCAATCAACTGGTTTAGTGCATCGGTAAGCATTGCTGGATCGCAGCGGCGCACTAAGTTTTCGGCAAATACACGTGATGTATAAGGCAGTGTTGCATATGCACCTGGTTTAATTGCATCAACAGCTGCTTGAGCATCAAAATAATCAACGTTTGAATTGGGTAAGGGTTTTCGATATTCAGTATTATTTATTATAGTCATTAAAATATTCGCTAATTTGGTGACGGTGGTTGTGCACTACTAGCTTATTTAAGGAGAGAGTGAAAAGTGATGAGCCTTAAAATAGTGTGCAGCAAATAAAAAAGGTGAGCACTTTACGTGCCCACCAAATAATTTTAACGTGATTCGATAGGTGTGTAGCTACGTGCATCTGGCCCAGTGTAATCAGCACTTGGACGAATAATACGGTTATTTGCACGTTGCTCTTTAACGTGTGCTGTCCAACCTGTTACGCGGCTCATTACAAATATTGGCGTAAATAATTTGGTCGGAATATCCATAAAGTGATACGCCGATGCGTGGAAGAAATCAGCATTACAAAATAACTTTTTCTCGCGCCACATTACTTCTTCACAACGAACAGACACAGGATAAAGTACATCATCACCTACTTCTGCTGCGAGCTTTTCAGACCACTTTTTAATAATTACGTTACGTGGATCTGATTCGCGATAAATAGCGTGGCCAAAGCCCATAATTTTATCTTTACGCTCAAGCATGCCCATAATTTCTTGCTCTGCTTGATCTGCGCTGGTGAAGTTTTCAATCATATCCATTGCCGCTTCGTTAGCACCACCATGTAATGGCCCACGTAACGTACCTATGGCACCGGTTACACATGAATGAATATCAGATAGCGTTGATGCACACACACGACCAGTAAAGGTTGAGGCATTAAATTCATGCTCTGCGTATAAAATTAGTGACACATTCATTACTTGAGCAAATAGCTCAGACGGGGCTTTATCGTGTAATAAGGTTAAAAAATGCGCGCCAACTGAGTCATCATCTGTTTGCGTTTCAATGCGTACGCCATCATGCGTAAAGCGATACCAGTAACAAATAATACTTGGAAATACTGCAACCATGCGGTCAATCGCATCATTGGCTTCGCTAAAATCATTTTCCATTTCAAGGTTACCCAGCATAGAGCAACCTGTGCGCATCACATCCATTGGGTGTGCGTCTTTTGGAATGTTCTCAAGCACTGTTTTAAGTGCTTGTGGTAAGCCGCGTAAGCTTTTTAGTTTAGCTTTGTATTCTGCAAGCTCACCGGTTGTTGGTAATTCGCCACGAGATAATAAAAACGATACTTCTTCAAACTGCGCTTTTTCAGCAAGCTCGCTAATATCGTAACCACAATAAGTTAAACCTGAACCTGTTTGGCCTACTGTACATAATGCAGTTTGACCTGCTACTTGACCGCGTAAACCTGCACCCGCTAATACTTTAGTACTCATAATTTATCTCCTTAAATTGTTATTATTTAGTTGATGAAAAAAGGTTATCTAGGGTATTTTCATAGGTGTGATAATCTAAAAAATCATAAAGCTCAGCACGGGTTTGCATATTTTCAATTTGGCTTTGTTGCGAACCTTCATTTAAAATTGAGCTATATACATTATAGGCTGCTTTGTTCATCGCTCTAAATGCGCTTAATGGGTAAAGCACCATTTCAACGCCTACATCGCCTAACTGCTCTTTAGTATAAATAGGCGTTTGACCAAACTCAGTAATGTTAGCCAATACAGGAACGTTAATCGCTTTTGTAAATGCTTGGTAGTCGGCAAGGTCGTGCACGGCTTCTGCAAAAATGGCGTCTGCACCGGCTTCAACACACGCTGCTGCGCGCTCAATAGCGGCATTTAAACCTTCTTTTTGAAACGCATCGGTACGTGCCATAATGTAAAAGTCACTATCGGTTTTTGCATCTACAGCAGCTTTAATACGGTCAACCATTTCACCTTGGCTAACTATTTCTTTATTTGGGCGGTGGCCACAACGCTTTTGCGCTACTTGGTCTTCAATATGGAAACCGGCAGCGCCTGCTTTAGTCATTTCTTTTACTGTACGGGCAATATTAAACGCACCACCCCAACCTGTATCTGCATCTACTAATAAAGGTAAGTCGCTTGCACCGGTAATACGGCGAATATCTTCAAGCACGTTATCAAGGCTAGTCATACCTAAATCAGGCATACCAAAAGAAGCATTGGCAACACCAGCACCCGATAAGTAAATTGCCTGATGACCCATTTTTTCAGCCATCATTGCTGTGTACGCATTAATAGTACCCACTATTTGTAATGGGTGATTATTGGCAATAGCCTGTTTAAACTTTGATCCTGCTGACATTCGTTTCTCCTAACTTTGAACGGTGGCTGCTCTGGGGCAGTTTTGATATTTTAAATACTAAAACGATTTATTTAACTGGCTTTAGTTTGCGCTGCAAGTAAATCAAATTTAGTTTGAATATTGGCTTGTGAAGCACTTATGTGGCGCTTCATCAACATTTCGGCTAATTCACCATCGTGGTTTTCAATCGCATTAATAATAGCTAAGTGCTCATCAAATGCTTTTGATACCCGCGGACCAACCATACCCATTTGTACACGGTACATTCTTATTAATTGATAAAGGTCGTGGCATAGCAAATGAATCAAGTGGGCATTTTTACTGCCTTTAATAATGCGGTAATGAAAATCTAAATCACCTGCTTCTTGATAGTACGACTCGCCTTCTTTTACTCGTTGCGTTTTTAAATGCTGATTAAGTAATTGCTTTAAACCTTGGACTTCATCGGCTGCCATATTGTCGGCAGCAAGACGACACGCCAAGCCCTCTAAGGCACTGCGCACTTGATAAACTTCTATCAAGCGATCTGCTGTTAACGATACAACTCGGCAACCTATGTTGGCTTTACGCTCAACTAAATAACAGCTTTCTAAACGATTTAACGCTTCACGCAGCGTTGCACGGCTCACTCCATAACGCTTTGCCAGTTCTGGCTCAGATATTTTACTGCCTTGTGCTATGCTGCCCTCTACTATTTCTCGGCGCATATTTACAAACACTTGATCTGATGCGGTTGTAATAGGTGTTTCATTTAACAGGCTTTGCGTCATAGGTTACTATTAGATTGTCGACAATTTATAAAGCCACTATGAACTCACTACCACTAAGTGTCAACCCTAAAACAGTATGTAAAACTTAAAAAACACACTTATTGTCGACATCATTAGCCTAAAGTATAATAATTATCTGCTCTAAAGTGATAAACCACTGCTAAGTGTCGACACCAATAAAAACTAACTTTTTACCTGTTAAGCACTGAAACACACTTTAAGAAATGTTATTATTTGTCTTTAATATAACGACTGGCCAAACCGTGGACGCAAATACCTTTATCCCCGAGCACTTTATCGATGATGTAAAAACCTATTTACCTGCACACCTAGATATAGACGACTTTATTAATGCTTGCCGGCGGCCACTACGAAAATCTATTCGTGTTAATACCTTAAAAATATCTGTTACTGAGTTTAAGCAATACGCTAAGCAAAAAAATTGGCTACTCACTCCTATTCCATGGTGCGAGGAAGGTTTTTGGTTAGAGCGCCCTGCCGCAGAAGAGCAAAACCTAGCACTTGGCAATACCGATCTTCACCTTAGCGGTGCTATGTATGTTCAAGAAGCAAGCTCTATGCTGCCCCCCATAGCACTAAAACAAAGTATAGAGCACACTAATTACGTTCTTGATATGGCATCTGCACCTGGTTCTAAAACTTCGCAGCTTGCTGCACTAATGAATAACCAAGGGGTGTTGGTTGCAAATGAGCTTTCGTCATCACGCTTAAAAGTACTTAGCGCTACTTTAAAACGCATGGGAGTAGGTAACTGTGCGTTATCGCATTTTGATGGGGTAATTTTTGGTAATTATATGTTTGAGTGCTTTGATAGCATTTTACTCGATGCCCCCTGCTCTGGCGAAGGCACGGTACGAAAAGATGCAGATGCACTAAAAAATTGGTCAATCGACTCTAATATTGAAATTGCCCAAGTACAAAAAGATCTAATTAAAAGTGCATTTTACGCCTTAAAGCCCGGTGGAACCTTAGTGTATTCAACCTGTACGCTTACTCCACTTGAAAACCAACACGTGTGCGACTTTTTACTCAGTGAATTTGGCGACTGTATAATACCCGAGTCTTTAAGTGATCTATTTCCTGGCGCAAGTAAAGCAACTACGCCAGAGGGGTATTTACATGTGTGGCCGCAAACGTTTGACAGTGAAGGCTTTTTTATTGCCAAATTCAAAAAACAAGCAAGTAGTGACAACCCTAATCTAAAAGTCAAAAAAGGTGCTTTTCCGTTTCAGCAATTTGAGAGCAAAAAAAGTGCTGTTTTTATGCAAACACTTAAGCAACAATTTGGTTTAAATACCTTACCGGGCATATTAATGCAGCGCGATAAAGAGCTGTGGTTATTTCCGCAGGAGTTTGAAGCTGTGCAAAACAAAATTAAATACGCCCGTTTAGGCATTCAACTTGGTGCCATTCATAATAATGGCGTGCGTTTAGCCCACGAGTTTGCAACCGCATTTGGTAAGCAGTGTAAAAGTAATGTGTTGCCTTTAACCGACACTCAAGCTAACGACTACTTTCAGGGTAAGGATATTCGCTTAGCTGATGTAAGCCAAAATACAGGAGAAGTTATTTTAACTTTATGTGGCTGCCCTATTGGCTTAGGTAAATGGCAAAAAAATAAAGTTAAAAACTCACTCCCACGCGATCTAGTACAAAATACGCAGCTAATAACATGGGCACAAAGCAATTAAACAGCGTTTAATGTAAAATGTGAGTATTAAAACATGTATACATTTTTGAATATAATTGGGTTGTTAAAAGTACTTAAATTCGGATAATAAATGTGCGGTTTTAATGATTTTAGCTATACTTATATGTACTTTCTTCTTCTCCCTATAATCAAGAAAGCGTCTTCAGTTAACGTAAGGCTCAACTAAGAGCCATTTTATAGCCCAGAGTTTTTATAACTCTGGGCATTTTTATTTGCCACTACCACAATGTTTTTTAAATATATAACTTTTGCGAACAGAATCGAAATCGCCACCAAATTGTAACGATAAACACAATATGGGTAAGCTATTACTTTGTTTTGCAATATCAAATACTTGATTGAATTTATAGCCATATTTAACTGCTAACTTCAATTCGTTAACATATAAAGCTTTGTATTGTGGAGTTAGCTGCGACCAATGAATCAACGCTATTTGAATAATACCTAAATGTACATCAAGCTTATAAGGTCCTACTTTTTTTGCTTGTTGAATATAATCATAAACCTGCTCTGTGGGCCCATCTTGATAACTCACCACTTGCGCCAATGCTATCCAAGTTTCTGCCCATGTTTGCCTTAATTCAATAGACTTTAAAAGCGCTTGTTCGGCTTGTTGGTAAGCCAGCTGATGTGTAGGAGCATTAATTACAGTCGGCTGATTTAAAATACTTACTGATAATATTTTTATATACGCATTCAAGTGCCAATAATGAGGATGGCTTGGCTCAAATTTAGCCGCTAAAGTAATAGCTTTTTCGGCCTGCTTTAATTCTGAGCGCTTAATTGGAGAGGACAGCTGTTCCAGCGTATTTCTAGCATTAAAATACCAAGCATTGGCGCGTATGCTTTTTATACTGTAATAGGCAATAAACAAGGTTATAAGCGCTAAAACAATAATAGGGATTAACCTATTTAATTTAAAACTAATCACAAAATAGTGACTCAGTTAAGCGCCAAGGGTTAGTTACAAATAACATATGTGCTTTATCCTCCCCTACTAAATTACTCACAATGTGTTTTGCTTTACTAAGTATTGGCGGCCTACGTTTTACCGAATGCGCATCAGAGGCAACATAATTAACTAAATTACCTTTAAGCATGTCATTGCTAATTTGTTTTGCTTTATCCCCCCACCCCCCTTCAATACTTGAAGCGGTTAATTGAAACTCACAACCTAACTGCTTTAAATGTTCTATATAAAAAGGATTAGCCTGAATATCACGGTTACGTTCAGGGTGAGGTATAATCACTTTAATATTTTGTTTTGTTAACCAGCCAATAAACTTATCGTAGCCTGGTGGTACATGAGAATGTGGTAGCTCTAACAATAAGTAATTTGCTCCGGCTAAATTCCCAATGAAGGGCAATTTATTTGCCTTTACCAGTGCCATTAACTCTATATCAAGGCGTACTTCTGCCGCTACTGCTAGCTTTATAGTAATTTGAGCCTGTTTTGCATGCTCTTTTAAATCAGCTAAGTCTCTGCGAAGTTGTACCGCGGAGTTATCAAATCGCCCTATATGAATATGCGGAGTAATCACCATATGTGTTATTCCATCACTTTGCGCTAGCTTTAATAATGCTAAAGATTCATTTAAATTTTTAGCACCATCGTCAATACCGGGTAAAATATGCGAATGAATATCAATCATAATTTAGCCATTAGGTTGAGGTTTTTCTGGCGGTTGTGAGTAATCATAATAATCATAGTATCCGTAGCTATGCTCATCTTTAGTTTTGCTCATATCTACTTGGTTAAGTATAACGCCTGCCACATGTGCTTTTACCTCAAACAAACGCTCTAACCCAGCTTTAATCGGTTTTACTCTTGTTACGTCTGCTCTCACTACATACACTACCGAATCAACACTTTGTGCAATTACTAATGCGTCACTAACCGCTTGTGTTGGGGGAGTGTCAATAATGATGTGATCGTACTTGGTTTTTAAAACCTTTAATAACTCATCAAACCGGGCGCTAGAGAGTAACTCTAACGGATTTGATGGTATTTGCCCACTTGGCATAATAGCAACACCAGAGCGCTCATCTAAATGAACGCACTCAGAAAACTGCTCTGTGCCAGTAATTAAATTGCTTAAGCCTGGGTGAAATACGGGTATATCAAACCGTTTTGCTAAGCTGGGTTTACGTAAATCAGCATCAATCAGTAAAACGCTCCCCATTTGCGCAAGCGATAAGGCTAAGTTAGCTGATGTTGTGGTTTTCCCTTCACCTGGGACGCTTGATGTAACTGCTATTATTTGATGATTTCGGTCTAACTGAGTAAGCAATAAGCTTGTTCTAAATGTACGCACAGATTCTGCAAAACGACGGTATTCATCCTCTAAATATGCGTATATCGGAAACGGATTCTTTCTCGATATTTTAACTTTGGGTAATAAACCTAGCATGCGTTGCGCTAGTTTACTTTCAACGTCATTTTTTGTTTTTACCGTATCGTTTAATGCATCAAATATAAAGCTCATCACTACTGCAAAGGCAAAGCTAGCTATAAATGTAATTATTACAATAAGCTTTTTATTGGGCTTACTGGGATATTTAGGTGTGTATGCTCTATCGGTAAAGCGAGCTGCTGCTGAGGTGAAGTCGCTGGTTACTTCGGTTTCTTTAGAGCGAGATAAAAATGTATTAAATATATTTCGGTTAGTTTCAACTTCACGTTTTAACTGATTATACTGCGTTTCTTTGCGTGTAATATATTGATAATCATCTCGGATTTTTTTTAGATCAGCTTCTAATGTATTAACGGTTCGAGTTGTTCTGTTTAACTCTTTTTCGATACCTGTAACTAGGCCTTTAATTTGCTTATTTAAATTAGCTTTTACAGTTGCAAGTTCAGCTTTAGCAGAAATCATTTTTGGGTGCTTATTGCCATATACTTCGCCCAAGTCACTCACTTTTCGCTCAACAAGTACTAACTCGCGCTTTACATCTTGTACTACTTTATGTGATGTTATTTCGGGCATACTACCTAAAAATTCTATATTATTATTTCCGTACTCCTTGATTACTCTGTTTATACTCTTTAAATTATTTCTTGCGGCTCGAGCATCAACTAACTGCTGAGACATTTGCTCTAGCTCTTGTGTCACTAGCCCCGCAATACCTTCTATATCAACTAATTGCTGCGCCTCTCGGTACGCCTGCAGTCGAACCTCTGAATCATCTAATTGGATCCGTAACTGTGACAAGCGTGTGTTTAACCAGCTTGTTGCCTGTTGCGTTATCCCCATTTTGGCGCGCATTTGGCTGTCTATGTATACCTCACCTACCGTATTTGCTACTAAGGCTGCAAGTTTAGAATCACTCGACTCAAAACTCACCCTAACTAATTGCGTTTTACGAATTGGTGAAACTATTAATGCTTTATTAAATATACTAAGCAAATCTTGCATTTGTTGCTCAACTTGATCTTCATACGAGAGCGCAGCAACTTCTTTTTTATTTAAAAAAGGCAGCAACTCTTTAATTAGTATATTAACTTCATTAAATATTGAAGGTTTTGGAATAAAGTCAGTGTGTGACTGCAGATCTAGTTTCGTAATAACTTCACGTGCAATACTGTCTGATTTTATTACCTCAAATTGAGTTAAATAATATTCTTTTTGGTTTGAGTCTAAACCATATATTTCTTCAAAACTAACCGCTTTAGCCTGCTCAGCTTCAATTAATAACGTTGCACTTGCTTTATATTTAGGTATTAAAGTTAACGTAATCATTATCGCTAATAATGTAATAACTATCGCAAAGCTCAAAATTCGCCACTTTGCTTGCTTAATAACATTAAAGTTAATGCCCAACTCAATTACATCATCATTATTATTTAATTTTTCTGATTTTTGATTCATTCATCACTGCCTTTAACGGCTTAAAACAAGCGCTGTTCTATTTTAATGGTGTCGCCCGCTGCAATTTGACTGTTTAAACTGCCTCTAATTTGTTGCTCTTTGGTTTGTTCTTTAAAAATATATATTTTATCTATCGATGCTCGCTCTGTTAATCCACCGCCAAGTGCAATCGCTTGATTTACTGTCATTGCCGGCTGATAAGGGTATGCACCTGGGTTATTTACCTCACCATGAATATAAAAAGGTCGATATTGTGTAACTTGCGCATACACATTGGGGTTAACTAAATAGTCAGGCTGTAGCCCTCTTATTATTATTTGTTCAACCTGTGATGTATTTAGGCCAGCGAGTTTAACTTTTCCCAAAAAAGGGTAATTAACTTTGCCACTGTTACCTAATAACGCCGTCACATCTAAATCTGGTTGGCCAAAAACTTTTATTTCAATTTTGTCACCTGGCCCTAAAGTATAGTTTTGCGCATTTTGGCTAAAACTATTAAAACTTAATAAAAAAGCCAGGCAAACAAGCATCCAAAATTTCATCGATTAGCCTTTAAAACAAAGGTAAAATTAATCCCGACAATGACACGATCATATTCAATCGTATTTTGATTAGAGTTTTTATCTATAAAATCAACGTAACTAGATACCATCCCAAAGTTACTAACCAAATAGTTTAAACCTAGTCGAGCCGCTGTTGTTTTATCTTGTCTGCCAACATCCCCAGTGTATTGCTCATCTGCATAATTTAAACTTGCCAACGAACTAAAGTAATTACTCCAATTGTGATCCCAGGTAATGTTATAAACACTCTCTTTAATATAATCACCTGCTACTAAGGGATCTTTAGCTGAGCGGCTAGTTAAAAATTGTAACGATGAATAAGTAAGTGGTTGCCAAAGTACTGCGGCTTCCCAGCTTAAACCGGTAAAATCTTCACGTAGGTCAGAAAAAAAATCTTTGTCTTGATAACCGACTTTGAAGGTACCGGATGTTACCGCCGTTGCCTCCCACTCTATTCCCAGTAATATTTTTCTGTCATCTGAATCTCGTGAAATACCATTGGCTTGCAAAACATCATAGCGGTACTTTTCTTGTGTTAGCTCCAAAAAAGTGCGCGTTGCTGCAAGCGTATTGTAGTAACCGGTTATTCCCACTAAAGTTTTATCATAATCGCGATATTGAGATACAGGTCTAAAATTTTGGTATTTTTTATTGAAAAAACCAGCAATAAGCGCAACTTGAGCTTTAGAGCTTTTTGCGCCATATTCATAACGCGTTGTTACATTTTGCTGTTGGTACTTTACTAATTCATTAACAATATCCCCCAAACCTTCGGTTAAACCACTTCCTCTGGGTTCATATAACCAATCTGCATCACCTTTAATATCGAGTCTATGCTGTTGGGTAAACTCTTTATGAACGCTCGCTGCTGTGGTCACTTGAGTGAAGTTATCTGTGGTATCTTTATTATGAAAGGACGTTATTGTTCCAACATTAAGCTTATAATTGTCTGGGCCATCTTCAATTACAGCCGAAATGTTAGGTGATATATTCCATATTAACCGCGACTCCTCATTAGTTGGTGTTCTAAAAAAGTTATTATTAGTACTCACTCCTGTTTGTAGTGTAGGCGTTATTTCGGCACCATCTTTTGTAATAATACTACCTGGTTTTAGGTTAGCCGCTGCATAAGGACTGCCCCCAATACAAACAACGAGTAGGCAAGGGGCAATTGTATTAGTAGGCATTTTCATTCTTAAATCCTTTAAATATTGTTATGATTATTATTTTTATATCAAATAGTAATGACCAGTTCTTAATATAGTGTAGGTCATACTCTACACGTTTCGCCATTTTTATTAACGTATCTGTTTCACCACGCCAGCCGTTAACTTGCGCCCACCCTGTAATGCCTGGTTTGGCTTTGTGCCTAAACATATAAAACTCTACTTTTTTTCTATACTCTTCGTTGTGCGCAACCGCATGAGGTCTTGGGCCAACAATGGACATGTCACCTTCAAGTACATTTAAAAACTGAGGAAGTTCATCAAGACTCGTACGTCGCAAAAATCGGCCTAACTTTGTTATCCTCACATCATTTTTTGTAGCTTGAGTTACCACTTTGCTGTTTTCTGTGACTGTCATTGAACGGAATTTCCAAACTTTTATTTTTCGTCCATCAAGTCCATAACGATCTTGCTTAAATATTACAGGACCAGCTGATGTTAATTTCACTGCCGCGGCAATAACTAATAGTAATGGCGAAATCAATAACAATATAATCATTGAAAACACAATATCCTCTGTACGCTTAATAAACTCATGAGCACCAATGCATGGCGACTCAAACACACTCAAAGTATCAACTTCGCCAACATGTTCAATACGCGCATGTATAAGATTAGAAAGCAAAAAGTCAGGTATTATATGCACATCAACAGTGGTATCACCCAGCTGCAATAAAATGTCTGCAATACGTTTTTCTGCTTTCATGGGAAGAGCAATATATAACACATCAACTCTGCCCTCTCTTGCTAAATCCACAGCTTTTTGTATGTTGCCTGCAACATCATGAGAGGCTAATTTACTAAATAAACGCTCTGGGTTTCTATCATCAAAAAACCCTAAAAACTTAAAGCCTAACTCATCATTCTTCTCAATTTCATCATATAAGTAAGCAGCGGTTTCTGTAGCACCAATGATGGCTACATTGCGTAAATATGAACCAAATTTACGACGATTTCGCTTATACAAGTACACAGCTAAGCGCCATAAATATAAATAAAGCATGCTTAATAAAAACCACAAGCTAATGCCAATCCGAGATAAGGATTCTGAAAACTTAAAAATAAATGATATAAAAAACAAACAAGCGAATGAAACTAATAAAGCGCCCCAAACACACAACATCATTACCCTAAACTTCCCTGCTCGCCACGATCTATAAGTAGAAAATATTTCAGCGCAATATAAGTAAATTAATGCAACACTTAGCACTGATACCATATAAAAAGAGCTTAGATTAAAGTTATAAAATAAGGCGGAGCATTGAAAAGCAAAAAATAATGCAAAAATATCGAAGAGTCTATAAAAGCAGGCATCTGACGAACCTGATAACTTAAATGTCCTTGAAGAGCTCATAACTATTAATTCCTATTAATTGGTCTCAGGTAAGAAGAAGCATCACTAGACTATGGAATTAATACTAAATTAACATCTCAAATTGCACAATTAACATACAGGCGGGTTTACTAATATACAAAAGGTTAAAGCTATTTTATTAAACATATTTCTTAAAATATAAATGTATCTAAACTACAACTCCTCATCTAAACAACAGCCCTTTTTTATGTAATCATGCTTAGATATTTAAATAAACAATGCATGAATCCATCTGGTTAATATTATGAGTAGGGTATACGTAACTTACTCTCTCAGTAAAAACTATGCCGATGAATAAAAGCTAATAGCATAATATTACAATAAATTTTGCACATTTTTGGCTCTGTTCTTGATGTGTAATTTGCCCTACAGCTATTTTTAATTATCATCTACTTAGTTTTAGCAACTACATTCATTTACCAACAACATAATAGCAACCTATTACCTTGGGGCTTAATTACTGTTTACTTGAAGGTTTTAATAGTTTTATTTATAGCCAATAAAATAAACAACTTAATAAAACAAACACAAAATAAACAAACATAAAACAAAAACAAACATAAAAGATCGCTTTATACAGCCTGCTTATCAGTGTTTAGGTTTAAACTGCGACTATATAAAAACTACTATCAACCAAACCCTGTGAAATAGTACATTTTTACCCTAGTGTAATTCTTTAGAAAAATAATAGACTGTACAAAAAGTAAGAGAGCAGACCGCTAACTGGTTTAGATAATAATTAATAACACAACCGAAAACACGTTATAAGTGTTTGCTTCTAGATTTAATACAAGCATGGTGTATCTTTATTATTTGGTGGTTTTAGGGTAGCCTGTGGTCACATAATACTGCACACGGTGGCAATGACTAACCAGTAAGGCTTACACAAACGTTTGGCGTTAGTTAATAAACAAAAAACGCTAAGTACTGAAGAGCTTAAGCGCAAACAATATCAAGCCTAAATACGGTGAATACTGAAAACTTAGCTTTTATATTTTGAGTTGATGGGAGCCCTACACACTTGCAAATTAACAATAATATAAGCTAGGCTCTATTTATCTAAAGAACAAGATAAGTCTTTGTAAATAAAGTTAATATAATTTTTTAATCTGATTTTTTATGCCACGAGGTATAAACGAAGCCAACCGTTCTTTTAAGCTTGTAACTGCTTCATGCTTTAGATTATAAAAGCCGTTGTTAATTATTTGGTTACTAGCTGCACAAAAAACTGGTTTTTTAGTGATATGATTAATTTCAATACTTTGCTTATAGTCGCTTTCAATAAAAAGCTCTGCACTACTTTTTTGATAAAATAAAGCTTTATGCTTTGCATGACTAATTTGCTTTTGTCCTCCTTCTTTACCAGGTAAATCTTGCATAATTAAATACTCGTATTCTACTTTATACTTTTTTAACCATATCTCAGTCTGTTCTCGATACTTTTCTGACCGGCTGGTAACAAGCGCATAAACTTTTCTAGAGGGTATAAATAATGGCTGTGCATTTAAAATAAACTCAATGTACTTTTCGGCATCATTAGTTTGCTCTTCAGTAGGGTCAATACACAAAACACCATCTATATCTAAACAAGCAGTCGTTAAAATTGGATGATGAAAAATGTTCCATTCAAACACCCTTGGTGATGGTAGGTACTCTAGAAAAAAATCAACATCATTTCTTTGTTTTAGCGATGAGTAAATTGCACATGTCGTAATTTTACTGTGTAAATATGTGGGAATTAAAGCCATATCAGCTTTAATCGAGTCACCTTTTGCAATACTGTCATCCACTAATAATATTTTTTGTGCGTTTTGTGGGTATTTTAAATATTGATTTTTACTTTTTCGTGTACTTCCTGTTTTGAGCTCTGAATTATTAATTAAAGAAATCAAATCCGTACAATGAATATTCAAATACAATGCCAGCATATTAGCTGGTGTTAAACCACTTCTTGGAAGGCCTACAATTAAATCAAAGTTTAAACTCTGTATTTTAGGCAAGTGTTCTTTTATATCCTGACTTAAATGACAATAACTTTTATAATTCATTAGAATCACCCTCCCTTAAAAACATTTTACCTAACATACTAAAATTATTATTAATTACATTGCTTTTATTAAGGTTAGTACAATTTATCGCAATAATGTAGATCTCACGTCAAAAATAGCCATCAAATTGTTATTATATCTTTGATTTAAGCGTTAGCTTCACGCTAATAGAAATTAACTTTTACCACTCCCTTTAATTACAAAACTCTTTTAGTACTGGAGCGATATACATTTAAAAAAAACAATGGGATCCCGACAACATAACGAGAAAATAACCTTTTAGGCTCTAGAGCAAATCTGTATAGCCACTCAAAACCAAGCTTTCTAAATATCGTCGGTGCGCGCTTTACCCTACCCGCTTGAAAATCCAATATTGCACCACCACATATTATTATCATTTTATTTTTGCTCTGTAGTTTTAGTTGTGTAGCTATCAGCTCTTGCTTAGGCATACCCATAGCAAGAACGACTACGTTAAGACTCTCAGTTTGATACTGTAAATTGTGCTCAAGATAACAGTCGACATCTTTAAACCCATTTAAACTATAATATTGGGAGGTGTTAAAAAGCGAGGTTGCACCTATATCTAACCAAGGTTGCTGAGTACCGTACGCAAAAAGGGTCATTTCCTTGTTAGATAAATATAATTGCGAGATTAATCGCGGAATAAAGTCTGTACCATTTAAGTTAGATTGAGGGTCAATATTGTTGTACAAGCACGCTAATTCAACCCCTTTACCGTCTCTGAATAAATAATCTAAATCGAAAAAGTTAGCTTTTATAGCATCACTACTACTTATTAAGTTATATGCATACTGATTTAAAAAACCGATCGAAATTGCTTTATCCGTATTTGTGATACGCTCTAAAATACTGGCTAAAGATACCTCATTGACTAAAGTTAATGACTTTAAGATAGGGTCCATCGCTTTAAGCTCCTATTTTATTACTTTAAAGTCAGCAAACTTTATTTTTCTTTGTGAATAATAAAAAATACCAACCATAAGCTTTCGCAAATAGTGATAGTAAAGAGCAGTACTTTTTAGTTTGTGGTTATTTAATACCGCGAAAGAGCCTTGAAAATACTTATATCTAAATTCTGGTAATGGATCACGATGGCCAATAGCTGCAGAGTTCATAAAAAATATAACCTTACTAATAAGTGAAGCTTTTATTGCAAAGTCCAAATCTTCACCTCCATTATTTTTAGCGCCGACGCCAAAGTTTTCATCAAACAGCCCTACTTCATTAAATACTTTAGATGCATAAAATGTAGTGTTAGATGATGCGTATCGTATTAAGTTTGACGAATTATGTTCATTAGAAGTAAAGGGGCTAATACTTGGTGCTGATGAAAATTGAGTATAAAACAATTCAAATCGACTGAGTGCTTGTAGTTCATTAAAGCTATTCCAAAACCCTTCTGGGTACCAACAGTCATCGTCTGGGCAGGACACGAAATCAAAATCATTCAATGAATACCGACTGTTCACTTCTTTAATAAGCTTATTTCTGGCCTTTGATAACGACACAATATGACTTTGACTAATTGTGATTAGCGTATAGTTACTAGCTAGCCCAAGTAAACACTCTTCACTGTAGCCATCTGCACTTTGTAATAGTACATAGTGTACAAATTGAATGTTTCTTACACTATTTATCGATAGTATTAGTCTTTTTAAGTCTTTGATATTTTCGTCATTACATATACATGTTGTTAATAATAAAATTTTCATTACAATCCCTATAAGTAGTTATTACATAATATGAAGTTAAAATTTTATAAAGAAATAATGGTGGAACATTCCGTTAAAATCGAAATCAGAAATATAAATTCTGTACCACAAAAATAAAATAAACGCGATTAAAGATAATGAAAAAAACAGTAGCTTTAGCCTGACAACACGTAGTATTAAAGAAAATATATATACCAAGCCAATCCATCTAAAATAATCAAAGTAGGCATAATAGCGTAGCTGTAAGAAGTTTGTTGTATGCATAAAACAAATTAATACGATAATACCTATATAATAAAACCACATCTTATCAAATGTCGATTTACGCCTAACCATATAGGCGAATATAGAAAGCAGTACGATAGCAACATCTAAAAGCTTAAATAGTATTCCTGAACCTCTATCATCTAATTCTTCATAATTGGTAAATGTGGCGTAATAAACTAAAAGGTATAATATTGATATTGCCGCAGAGCCCATAACGACATATAAAATTTTGTATCTATTACTTCTTTCATCAGAGGCCGTAACATAATAAACAACAAAATAAATTGCACAAACAACCACGGCTGCATTATGTGTTAATGATGCGATGACACCAAAAAAAATGGCGAAGCGTATTTTGTCAAAATATAAAAAAAATAGAGTAATAATTAAGAAAGAACCTGAGCAATAATGCCGTATCATGTTAAACATGTTTGTAAATTTCATTGAATAAAAAATAAAAAACATCAGCGCTAACGCAATTAACACCTCACTAAATTTAGCTGAATCTAATATCTTGTAAATAACAATACATGCTGGTAAATAGATAAATAACGTAATCGTATACGTATAAAATATATAATTGCCATTCGTTAATTTTGAAAAGAAGTAAGAATAGCCATGATAAATCGGCTCCGATATTTTCGGTTGTACTAAAAAGCCATCATTAATAAAAATTGCATAATCTTCATCAAAAATACTCAAAAAACCATATTGATAATTATTGAATGCAAACCATTGGGTTGAATACCAGCCTAAGTCATTGCCTATCCCTAAAAAATCGCCAAATGCCCATGCTTCTTTGTGTAAATTCATATTGCAAAAAAGCAAAATAAAGCTAATAAAAAAAACGTAAAGCCACTCAGATCTTTTAGTTGTTAAATACGTGAATAAAGCAAAAATCCCTATATAAAAAGGCGCTAGCAGTGAAACTAATGATACAAAAACAAGAATCAACATTGTTCTATTTAACAGAAAAGTTTTATTGTGATAGATCAAAATAAAGCTTCCTTTTACTTTGAGTAATATTGATATTTCATCCCAAACTTTACGAGTAACTTAAATGATTCATAAAGTTGTTCGCTTGTTCTTGAGCGCCATACTATTTTTGTGAACAAAAATTTAAATAAAGAGAAATTGCGCCCATGTTCAAGCCAGTAATTATGATAGTCAATTGTGCTCCACCTATAATTCAAATCGTTTTGCTCTGAAGCTGACAACGTGACCTTATTACTTAGCTCTTTTTCTAATTTACACCTGAGCTGTACGCCTGCTATTGGTCGAGTACCTGTGGTAATACTCGCTCCATTGTGGATTGTATGCACAAAGACATTTTCAGCAAATATGCACACACTATAATTTTGAATAAAGGCCTTTAACATTAAGGTATGATCTTGTAAGTAAGGTGTATCATAAAACCCACCTATGGCTTCTAAAACACTTTTTTTAATCATTATCATTGAAGTATAGCAACTCCCAGATAGCAAAAAGGTCTTAGCGTCATGGCCTACAAACTTATCATCGTTTGCTAAAACACCTTTACCATTTTCTTCTACTTGCATATGGCTACAACAGACAGCAGGCTGCTCTTGTTGGTGTTTAAAAAAGTTAAGTTTTTCGAGTAATTTCCCATCTATAAAAAAATCATCATCGTCTAAAAAAGTAACATACTCGCCATTGGCTTGCTTAATACCAATGTTTCTGGCAATCCCTGCTCCTGAGTTTTTTTCTAATGGTATGTATTTTATTTTTTTAGAGACAATTAAATCCTCTAAAATAGACTCTGTATTTAGCTGATGCTCTGACCCTTTACCATTATCATCAACAACTATTACCTCACAAAGTGAGTTTATAAGTGCACTTTGTATTGCATTTCTTATTTTTGTGACTCTTCCATAAGTAGGAATAATGATGCTTAACTCTACCATTTAGCTTAATCCTTTTTAATTTTTATAAATGAAATTTAGCATAACCAAGTTTTTAACTTTGTTATTTTATATACATCAATCGACATCCAAATATTCCACAGCACTAGACTCATGCTTACAGCTAAAGCCGCCCCAATTGCTTGATAGATAGGCACTAAAATAAATAACAACAACACGTTTATTAATAATGTAGCCAACAATGCTTTTAATGAACGTTTTTCATTTCCTGTCATATTCAGCACTAAACCAACAGAGCCAAAACAAATATTAATTATTTGGCCAATACATAAAATAATAAGAATTGGATGGGAAGCCAGATATTGCTCTCCAAAAAGTATTCTTATAAACCAATCCCCAAAAAAAATTAAAACAACCGCTATTGGTATTGAAAAAGTGGCGCTTAACTTTACACTTTTAGTTAGTAAAGCCTGTGTTGACTGTATATCGCCACTTCTATACAACCTAGCAACTTTAGGGCCTATAATATTGTTTACCGCTGCAAACCCTAAGGTAACTAATGTCACCCCTTGTAAAGCTACCTTAAAAGAAGCGACAGACTCTTTATCATCAAAGTAGCCTAAAAATACGTTTGCAAGCTGTGCATTCATGGTGCTAATAAATATCATTAGCGTAAACGGGAGTAATGCAATATGCCATTTTTTAAAATAGTAAGTAGGTTTAACATGGTTAAGGTTATTCGATCGCTCTTTAAATATTAGCCCTAAGCCTAATAACAGCGTTAATGCCGATGTTATTAACTGTACTTTTATAAGCAGTAAACTGGTGAACTCAGTTTTTGATACAATAAAATATAAGTAAACTAAAATGGCTAAAAATGGCATCAAAATAAACTCTGGAAATAAGCCTAGAATTGGTTTTCTAAAACCGTTTAAAATAGCTCCTTGTTTTGCAGAAAAGCTTTTTATAGGGATCAAAAAAATTGCAAACCAAAGTAAACTAGCAGTCTGGGAACTTATTAAGCCTAAATATAAAATAAGCATGGTCGTAAGCATCACAAGCGCAGAAATACTGATAATAAATGCCGATGACCACCTGAGTAACCCCTTTAATTCTCCCCATTTACCTTCCAATTCAGCATGTGCAATTTCACGGATCAATAATTGTGGTAAACCTGCTATAACAGGTATTGTGACTATGGCAATAATTGATAAAACATAGGTATATAAGCCATATTGCTCAGGTCCTAAATAACGGGCAAGTATTACGCCTGCTATAACGGATAAAGCACGGCTTATCATTTGTAAACCGGCTGTGCCTAAAAACTTATTTAAAATAGCTGGCGATTGGCTCAAAAAACTTACCTTGTAATAATAGAGTCATATTTATAACTTCAATAAATCAAAATTTTAAAATTCAATAACTAAATAAATTAACTGACTGACTGTTTTAGATTTATAAAGATCTCAGTGTAGTAACCATATTAGTAATGTGTACTGCTTTATTAAAATTCACTAATCACTGCTACGTAAAAAATACGCACATAATTAGTACTCATATACAAACATCGTTTCCTATGTCGACTTTTGTGCATATTTAACAGTACTTTTTTGCCCTAAAAAAATTCGTGATGCGTAATTACTTTTTGATAATACAATTTCAACTGCAATCGGACCAAAGATCCCAAAGAACATGCCAAATACAATATTAAGCTCTGTCAATTGCACACCTAAATAAACTAGTAACATTCTAGATAAAACCAAAAAGTAAACATGGTATAAGTATATTGAAAATGAATATTTACCAATAAACACAAGGGGTATAATCTTTATTTTTGCAAAGTAAAATAATGAACAACCAACAAATCCAGTTACTAGCCCCATTAGGCTGTTTCTTTCAAAGTTACTCTGGCTTTGTAGTTGTAAAAATTTATACAACATAAGGCCAGCAAACAAAGTTAATAATATTGTAACTAACTTTATATTTAGCTTTTCTTCGCTGTGTCTTTTTGAGCTAAGTAAGCACCCTAACGAGAAGAAAGGTAATAAAAAGAAAAATCCAGATAATGAAAAAAAATAAATATCTGTAGGCATAAATACGCATAAAATAATCCCCGTAAATAGCGCAAATATGTATTTATTTTGAGTTGTAGTTTTTATAAATGATGATAAGCCATAAAATAAAAACACCAAAAACATTGCTTGTAAAAACCAAAAATGAAATTTACTTTCCCATATCACGCTAAAGTAATAAGTAATATTGGTTATTTCTATTTTTTGATTTGCTCCTAAAGTATGTGCCTGAATAAATAGATAAATTGGGCCTACAAAAATTAGAGGAATGATTAGTCTAAAGTACTTTCCTTTTAACATAGAAAAAAATTGCTCTGATGTCACTCCTCTAAAAGAGAAAATAACGCCGCCTAAAAATGCAAATAATGGCATTCTGACATTTTCTAACATTAAGTTAAAAAAATAAAAGTCGTTATTTTCGGGTAACTTTAAACCTGATATATTTGGTTCACCTATTAAGTGATTAAGTACTAATAATAAACAAGCCCACCCTCTGAGTGTTTCTAGACTGAGAATTTTTTTTATTTTCATCTTCACTCCCTTAAAGTAAAAGCGTGAACCATTTATTAAATATACTTATTCTCTTAATTTATTAACCATTGTTTTTAAAAGCTAATTTCATTTTACTTGCTAACTCCCTATCAAACTGTTCAGGCAGGAATTTAATGTACCCATTCCCAGGAGTAAACGTTAATTCACCAAAATATATTTTATCTTGAATATAGAGATCAACTCTTACAAAAGAAAATGAGCTACTCAATGCTTCTACAATTACAACTGCCTCTGCAAAATTTTTTGGTTTGAGTTCAACTTCTCCAATATCACATCCAGCCCTTAAGATTGGAAGTGGTTGCCATAACCTTGAATAGTAGTTGTGCGTTTGCTTATTGCTTGCCCTTTGTGAAATTACCTGCACAAATTCAATTGCGCCCTCTATACAATAAAATTTATAGTCTTTTAGGCCATCTGTTGATTCAATAAACTCTTCACAAATAACTAGCTGCTCAACGTTTTTATACTGTTTTTCTTTACTTATTGCATAAAAATCAGACTTTAGCCATTGTGTAATTAATTGGCGAATTTCAGCATTACAATGATCATTTTTATTATTGATAACAAGATTATAGCCACTACCGTTATTTAGTTTTATGACAAATTTATCTGGCATTTCGGTTAAATTAAAATCTTCAGCTACGGTACAAGTTTTTAGTAAGGTTGGAAGATATTTTTCACCGCACCTATCAGCGACAAATGCTCTAACTTTATATTTATCCACAAAAATAGAAAAATCAGTTAGTTTCTTACTTAGTTTCCAGGAGAAAATCCTATCGCTAAAAGTAAGCACTTTCTTTTTTGAATAAAATTTACGGTGAAGCTTTAAATATTCATATCGAATATATATAGAGTCAGGTATCAATACCTTTAATTTATTTTTCAACAGTTTCAAAAATAAACCCATCCGTTGACTCTCTTAAATTTACTAAACGTAAAATAATTTTTCTAACTCCAAAATTGGAGCTACCATCAAACTCACTTGGTTTTAAATAGAACAATTCATCTTATAATAGATCAACTTATAAGATTAAACTTTTAATTTACTTAGGGGCTGTTGATCTTTGTAGTACATATATCAATCAGCCCACATTGGTAGCCACATCATAGTAAATGCTAAAGCG